>JBKJKR010000540.1:0-3222 GCA_046597135.1 Acidimicrobiales bacterium
CTGCAGCTGGGGCACCCCTTCGACCCCTTCGGCCACCGCACGCGCACCGACCGACCTCGCGAGGGAGATGATGCTCGCCACGATCGCCCAGTTCGCCTTGCTGTCGGTGCCGCTGATGAACGACGAGTGGATCTTGAGGAAGTCGATCGGGTAGTCGCGGATCGTCTGCAGTGACGAGAACCCGGTACCGAAGTCGTCGATCGCCACCTTGGTCCCGAAGCTGCGGAGCTCCTTGATGCTCTGCAGCGCGTTGAGCGGGTCGGCGACGAGTGCCGTCTCTGTGAGCTCGACCACGAGCTTCGCCGGATCGAAGTCGCAGGCCGACAACGTCGAGCGCAACGACTGCGCGTAACCGGGGAGCGTCAGCTCCTTGGCCGAAACGTTCACGGCGAGCGTCAGGTCGACCAGAGGATGCCGGCGCTCGAGTCGCGAGACGTCGCGCACCGCAAGCTCGAACAGGTGGCGCCCGAGCGGCACGATCAGGCCCGACTCCTCCGCGATGCCGATGAACTCCGTGGGCGCGATCTGTCCGAGCTCGGGATCAGTCCATCGGGCGAGGGCTTCGACACCGACCACGTGGTTGCTGCGCAGTTCCATCACCGGCTGGTAGTGGACGTTGACCTGATGGTTCTCGATCGCGGCGCGGAGCCGGCGGTGCACGTCGAGGTGGCGGCTGGAATCGGCATGCATCTCGTCGGTGAACAACGTGAGGCAACCACGACCTCGACTCTTGGCGGTGTGCATGGCCACGTCGGCCGAGCGCAGGAGCACCGCCGGCGTCGGGGCAGCGGGTCCGCTGTGGCTCACGCCGATGCTGGCAGTGACGAAGTAGTCGAGGCCCTCGATGGGGACGGGCCGATCGAAGCACGCGTGGAGGCGCAACGCGAGCTGCATCGCCTCGCGGCTGTCGTCGACCAACGCTGCAACGACGAACTCGTCGCCCCCGAAGCGGGCAACGGTGTCACCGGCCCGGATGGTCTCGCGCAACCGTTGCCCGATCTCGCGCAGGATCGCGTCGCCGCAGCCGTGGCCGAGGCTGTCGTTGATGAGCTTGAACGCGTCGAGGTCAAGCAGGTACACCGCGACCATCGCGCCCTTGGCCCCGGCAATCGCGGCATCGAGTCGTTCGTCGAGCAGCGTGCGATTGGCGAGGCCGGTCAGCGGGTCGTGGCGCGCTTGGTGGCGAAGCTCGGCCTGCGCGGCCAGGCGATCGACCGCCGACGTCATCATCTGGCCCATCGTCTGCAGGTAGTGCCGTTCGGCCGCGCTGAGCGGCGGCGAGCCACCGTGGGGTGAAGCATCGCCTTGCACTGCATCGTCTGCGCGCGACACGGCGCCGTGCATCGCGGGCCAGCCGCTGTCATGGAGACGGAGCGCATGAGGTGTCGTGTCGAGCGCCGCGCACGCCGCTTGTTCGGCCACGCTCACCAACAGCTCGACGTTCTCGGCCGCCGCGGCGACCAGGCTGAAATCCGCGGGCGCAGCTTGGAGCAGCGCGGCCCGCTTGCGCTCGGTGATGTCGCGGAAGTTGAGCACCAACCCACCGGCCACCCGGTCGTCGACGAGGTTCGTGACGAGAACCCGATACCACCGCCATCCGTGGCTCACGAACAGCCGTACGTCGACGCTCACCGGCGCTGCCGGGCACGACACGACTGCTGCTCGAAACCGAGCTACTTCGTCCCGATCCCCGCGATGCGCGGCTCCGGTGATGAGCCCTCGAAGGTCGCGCACCGATGCCCCGCGCACCAGCTCGTGCCAGGCGTCGTTGCCGAAGGTGACCTCGAGGTCCCGTGTGCACACGACGATCGCGTCGGTCGACTGCGCGACGATCAGTCGGAACCACACGCCCTCGGAGGCGAACTGCGGCATGGTCACGTCGGCCTCGCGTACGGCATCAGCGAACGGCCACTCCTCGGGATCATCGGCGAATGGCTCAGGATTCGGCTGGACGGCGGTCATGCGACGGGACGACTTTCTCTCGGTCTCGGGTGGGGTGGCTCAGACGCCGGTGATGAGCCGGACGACGAAGTCCTCGGCGCGCAGGGTCCGTTCGAAGATCACCACATCGCGCAACGTGAACGGCGCGCGATCGGGTTCCGCCGTGGCGGTCACGCAGACACCGATCGCACTCAATCGTGCGGCCACGCCTTCGTCGCAGAGCCGGATCACGATCTCGCCGCATTCGCGGCAGCGGAAGGAGTACGCGTGCTGCACACCGTCGGAGACCACGAGCGACATGTCGTGGCATGCGACGCGTTGGTCCCCGCAGTGGGGACAGGTGACAAGAATGGTGTCCGATCGCATGGAAACGCTCCTCTCGTGCACCCCATCGCCGTCTCGACGACCGGATTCAGTCCCCTCACCGTGAAACCACATTTCGTTCAGGGAATTGCACGCAACGCCGAGATCTTCCGGATCGACGAGGCACGCCACGTGCGCGGTCGGTACTCCGTCTGGACCAGCCGGAGCACCTCGCGCGTGTTGCGTCGGGGTGCATCCTGCGACCGTCTCAGGGCACTCTCCGAGGAATACGCGCCGATTGGTTTCATTGTCGACGGTCGGGGGGTAGGACTCATCGAGGTCCGGTGTTCGCTCTCGGTCCCACGGGAGACGCAATGGCAGGTTCGAGTCAGAACTCGTCCGGTGGCATTCGGAACTCGCCCGGTGTCATTCGGATCACCCCAGAAATGCTGGCGACGCGGGCGGCGGCGGTGGCCATCGAGGCTTCGGCCGGTGCCATGGCGTTGTGCACCGACGGGGGCGAGCCCGTGGTGACCAACAGCGCCTACGACGAGCTCTCGCGTCTGCTCGGTTCCGGTTTCTTGACCGCCGTGGCAATGGACGCGATCGTCGAACCGGGCGCGACGGTCACGCACATGATCCCCGACGCGATCCATTGTCATGCGACCGAGATCGAGGTCGGCACGACTGCGCCGTTGTTCGTCGTTGCGCTGCATCGAGACGACGCCCTGGAGGAGTTCGCCTTGTCCCGAGCCGCAGTGCGGCAGGTGCAGCAGAACCTTCGACATGCCCTGCAGTTGCTCAGCAACAGTCTCGGGGAGGACGACCTCACCGCGCCGGCCAACGCGCTCACCGCCAAGGAGGAAGAGGTGCTCGGCGCACTCATGGCGGGCTATCGGGTGCCGACGATCGCTCGTGACTTCCACGTCTCCCAGAGCACGGTGCGGAGCCATCTCCGCTCGATCTTCCAGAAGTACG
>JBKJKR010000394.1:0-2590 GCA_046597135.1 Acidimicrobiales bacterium
TCGAGCCCGGCGCCGACGGCGAACGCACCCGCCGAGGCAGAGTGCCCCGACGGGAACGACGTGGAGCTCGGCATCCGCGCGGAGCGCGTCACCCAAGCAACGGGTACCGATGTCGGCCTGGGACGCGATGCCAACGGCTTGAGCACGACGTTGGTCACCGCGGACGTCGCGGCGACCGACAACAGCCCGCGCAGGGCGGCGCGCCGGTTCGCCCGCCCACCTCGCGCCGCGAGCAGTGCGGCGACCCCGATCCAGAGCTTGGAGTGATCGGCCGTTCTGCTCAGTGGATAGAGGACTGCGTCGACGAGCGGCGCAGGCTCGGCGGTTGCTCGACGGTAGGCCGAGAGGTCCAGGCGTCGGAGGGCGGACATCCGGGACCGATGATCGGGGGTGGCAGTTCGGGGTCTGGGCACGGCGCGCCATACCCCTCGCCGTGGGCACCGAAACTCCGGGCGACGGGCGTGCGCTCGCGGCGGGATCCATCCATCGGCGAATCCGCCATCGCGACAACCGCCCACCGTACCCTCCGTCCACGAGAGCAAGGAATGAACGCCGCGGACACCACGGGCATCGTCGGCATCGTCGAGTGCCCTGCGTGTCGGGAGAACCGGTCGGCCACGGCCGCACCGCTTTGGCTCAGTGGGGCGAAGCGGCGAAATCAGGCCAGCTTCAGGAACATCTTCTGGACGGACGCGAGGTCGTAGCCCTCGGCGCTCGACTTCTCGGGGTCGGAGACGCAATAGCGCAGACCCGCGGCGACGAGCAGGAACCCGGTCTGTTCGAGTGCCTTCGACGCGGCCGAGATCTGGGTGACCACATCGCGACAGTCGCGGCCGGTGTCGAGCATCTGCTGGATGCCTCGCACCTGGCCCTCGATCCGGCGCAACCGGCGTTGCAGATCGGCGGTGGTCTCCTCGGGCAGCTCCATCGTGTGTCCTCCTCCGAACGAAATTTGCATTATACCCTTAGGGGTATGGAGTCGAAACCCTGGCGGCGGCAGGACCGCAGCCACGCAACGGAGGCAACGTGCAACGCATCGTGGTCATTGGCGGGGACGCTGCCGGCATGTCCGCCGCCGCCCAGGCGAGCCGAGGCAAGGAGCGCTCGGAGATCGTGGTCTTCGAACGGGGCCAGTACACGTCGTACGCAGCCTGTGGACTCCCCTACTTCGTCGGCGGTCTTGTCGAGGACGTTGCGAGCCTCATCGCCCGTACCCCTCAGCAACACCGGGCCAACGGCATCGATGTCCGGCTCGGGCACGAGGTGACGTCGATCGACGTGGCGCGTCGCGAGATCGAGGTGCGCTCACTCGACAATGCGATCACCCTCCGCGAACGCTTCGATCAGCTCGTCATCGCCACCGGAGCATCGCCCATCCGGCCACCGTTCCCGAACATCGATGCAAAGGGAATCAGCGGCATTCAGACCATTCCCGATGCCCTCGCACTTGATGAGCTCTTCCGAACCCGGTTGCCGCGTCGTGCCGTCGTGGTCGGCAGCGGCTACATCGGCCTCGAGATGGTCGAGGCGCTCCTGTCGTGGGGCCTCCAGGTGACGGTCGTCGAGAAGCTGCCCCAACCCATGGCCACGCTCGATGCCGACATGGCCGACCGGGTCGCGACTGCGCTGCGGGACTTCGGCGTCGACCTCCGCCTCGGCGTGGGCGTGGAAGGGTTCGAACGTGCGGCCGACGGCTGGGTCAGCGCCGTGGTCACCGACGCCGGCACGATCCCGGCAGATCTCGTGATACTCGGCCTCGGCGTACGGCCCAACGTTGCACTGGCTCGCGATGCGGGCGTCACGATCGGCCCCAGCGGCGCGGTCGCGACCGACGATCACATGGCCACCTCGACGTCCGGCATCTGGGCTGCCGGAGACTGCGCCGAGAGTCGCCACCGGGTGACCGGACAACCCGTCTCCATCGCCCTCGGAACTCATGCCAACAAGCAGGGACGCGTGGTCGGCATCAACATCAGCGGTGGTGATGCGGCGTTCCCCGGCGTGATCGGCACGGCGGTCACGAAGGTCCGAGAGCTCGAGGTCGGTCGCACCGGGCTCAACGAACGAGAAGCCGCAGCGGCCGGCCTCGACGCCGTGTCCGGGGTGATCGAGGGGTCGAGCCGAGCCCACTACTACCCCGACAACGCGTCGATGACCGTGAAGATCGTCGCCGAGCGCGGGAGCGGTCGCATGCTCGGTGCGCAGATCGTCGGCGGGGCCGCATCAGCGAAGCGCATCGACGCACTCGCCATCGCCATCTGGAACGAGATGACGGTCGACGACTACTCCCAACTCGACCTCGGCTACGCCCCGCCGTTCTCCCCCGTGTGGGACCCGACGCTCATCGCGGCGCGACGGGCCGGGGAGCACGCCCGCTGACCGCACCGCTGGTCAGCTGAGCGCCAGACCTGAGCGGATGGCGGTGTAGCCCGCGACGATGACCAGCAAGCCGACGAACCAACTCTCGTGCGCCCTCGGGTCGCGAGTGCTCGCCAATCGGCTGCCGACGACCACGCCGATCAGACTTGCCAAGGTGAATGGGACGACGGTCCCCCATTCGATGGCACCCGCTTGCAGACGGGTGCAGAGT
>JBKJKR010000366.1:0-4273 GCA_046597135.1 Acidimicrobiales bacterium
CCGTACCCCGCACGTCGACGTGGGCACTCACCAACGTCACCCTGCCGTACGCCGCAGTCATCGCCGATCTGGGGGTCGACGGCGCCATCGGGGCCCGTCCCGAGCTGGCGGCCGGCCTCAACGTGCGCAGCGGGACCATCGTCCACCCGGCCGTGGCGGCTGCGCTCGCCTGATCGTCCGGCGCCGACCTGATTGGCCGGCCGGAGCTTGCCGCTCCGGGGCCCGCGCCGAGTACGCTTGCCCGCTGTTCGCTTTTCCCGCCTCTTCAGGAGCGCGCCCGCATGTCCAAACAACTCGAACTCGTCGCGGATCCCACCCGCGCCCTTGGTAGCGGCCCGAGTGGCCGTCTCCGTCGCGAAGGGAACGTTCCCGCGGTGGTCTACGGCCTCGGAACCGAACCGGTTTCGGTGTCGGTGGCCTGGCGCGAGCTGCGTCGCTGCCTCATCACCGAGGCGGGCACCAACGCGATCATCAACCTCGACGTGTCCGGCACCAAGTACCTGTCCATGGTCAAGGAGATCCAGCGCCACCCGGTGCGCCGCGACGTGATCCACGTCGACTTCCTCGCCGTCGATCCGACCAAGCCGGTCCACGTCGAGATCCCGGTCATCATCACCGGCGAGGCCAAGAAGGTCGCCAACCTCCAGGGCATGGTCGACCAGCAGCTGTTCAAGGTGCAGATCGCCGCGTTGCCCAACGCCATCCCGTCCACGGTGCACGTCGACATCAGCGACCTCGAGATCGGCAGCGTCATCACCGTCGACTCGATCGTGATGCCGGAAGGTTGCACCGCCAACATGGCCGGTTCGGCCACGGTGGTGCAGGGCCTGGCCACCCGCTCGACCATCATGCTGCAGGCCGAGGCCAAGGCGGCATCGTCGGCACCCGCGGCGGCCAAGCCGGCGGCCAAGGGCGGCAAGAAGAAGTAGCGGTGGCCGAGCGCACGGGTACGCCGGCCGATCTCTTGGTGGTCGGCCTGGGCAACCCGGGTGCGGAGTACGCGGGCACCCGCCACAACGTGGGCGCCGACGTCGTCGAGCTCTTGGCGAAGCGACACGGTGGCCAGTTGAAGAAGGCGAAGGAACGGGCGCTCGTCGCCGAGGTCCACATCGGGCCGAAGCGGGTCACGCTGGCCTTCCCGATCACCTACATGAACGAGTCGGGCCAGGCAGTCGGTCCACTCGTGCGGCGTCACGGCATCGACGATCTCCACCACCTCGTGATCGTGCACGACGAGCTCGACCTCCCGGTCGGCCGTCTGCGGGTCAAGGTGGGCGGGGGATTGGCCGGCAACAACGGTCTGCGGTCGATCAAGGCCCATCTCAAGTCCGATGAGTTCGTCCGGGTGCGCATCGGCATCGGGAAGCCGCCGAGCGCCGACCGCGGCGCCGATCACGTGCTGCGGCGCCCTTCAAAAGCCGAGCGCGAGGAGCTGGCGGTCATGTGCGAGCGTGCGGCTGATGCCGTCGAGACGATCCTCACCGAGGGCGCCGACGCGGCCATGGCCCGCTTCAACGGCCTCGCATGAGCCGCACCGCGGCCGGCCTCACATCGACGGCACCACTGGGTGAGCTGGCGCGGCTGCTCGACCGCGACGCCGCGCTCGAATCGGCGCTCGGCAAGCGCAGCGCGGTCCTGGCCGTTCCCGAACCGGCACGCGCGCTGGCCATCGCCGCGCTCGTGCGCCAGAGCGAACGCCGGCCGATCGTGGTGGCCACGCCGACCACCGCCGATGCCGATCGTCTCGTCAACGATCTTGCGTTGTTCCTCGGCCCCGATCAGGTGGCGTCGTTCCCGGCATGGGAGACGCTGCCGTTCGAACGGGTGAGCCCCGGCATCGAGACCATGGCCCAGCGTGTTCGCACGTTGTGGCAGCTGCGTGACCCGGATCGGGCGCCCGCGGTGATCGTGGCATCGGCGCGGTCGCTCGTGCAGCGCCTCGGTCCGCACGCGGGCGAGCTCGAACCCTTGGTCATCGGCGCAGGCGACGTGGTCGACGCCACCGAGCTGGTCGCCCAGCTCGTGGGGTTCGGCTACCGCCGCGAGTACCAGGTCGAGCACCGCGGCGAGGTTGCTGTGCGCGGCTCCATCGTCGATGTCTTCCCGGCCACGGCCGAGGCACCGATACGCGTCGATCTGTGGGGCGACGAGGTCGACCGCATCACCGAGTTCGGCGTCGACGACCAGCGATCCACCGTCACGTTGGCCGAGGTCACGATCTTCCCCTGCCGCGAGCTGCTGCCCGACGACGACGTGCGCGAACGCGCCGCCGCGCTGGTGGCCACCGAGCCGTGGGGCCGCGAGCAATGGGAGCGCCTCGCCGACGGGCAGTTCTTCGACGGCATGGAATCCTGGGTGCCGTGGCTCGTCGACGACGAGCAGGTGCTGTTCGATCACATCGACGCCGACGCGCTCGTCGTGCTCGTCGAGCCACAACGTCTCCGCGATCGTGCCCACGACATCGCGGCTGAAGAAGCCGATCTCGCCGCGTCGCTCGCGCGCACGTGGGACGCGCCCGCCGAATCGCTGAAGGCGCTGCACCTCGACTTCGACCGGCTGCTCGTGCACACCGATGCGCCGGTGTGGACCATGACGAACGTCCCTGAGGGTCCCCACGTCGCGTCGTTCGTGGCGAGCGGGTGGGACCCGGTCATCGGCGACGGCGTGCGCCTCGTGCAACAACTCGAGCAGATGGCGGCCACGGGCTGGCACATCGTCGTGTGCGCCGAGGGTGTGGCCAGCGCCGACCGGCTCGTCAAGCTGCTCGGCGAGCGGGGCCTCGCGGCGCGGGTCACCGACAAGCCGTCGGCGCTCGCCAAGCCGGGCTTCCACGTCGTGGTCGCGCCGATCGAGCGAGGGGTGAACGTCTCGTCGGCCAAGCTGGCGTTGCTGGCCGAGACCGACATCACCGGGCGCCGTCGTGCGCATCGTCGGGCCCGGCCGCGCAAGCGCGCCGCGCAGGGTGTGTTCGACGATCTCGTCCCGGGCATGTACGTGGTGCACGCCCAGCACGGTGTTGCCCGGTTCGCGGGCATGACCAAGCGCGCCATCGGCGGGATGGAGCGCGACTACCTGCTGCTCGAGTACCGCGGCGACGACAAGTTGTACGTGCCCACCGATCAGATCGACGTGGTGCGGCACTACACCGGTGGCGAGACGCCCAGCCTCTCGAAGATGGGTGGCGCCGACTGGACGCGCACCAAGCAGCGCGTGCGCTCCGCGGTGCAGGAGATCGCGCAGGAGCTCGTGGTGCTCTACCAACGCCGCGTGTCCACGCCCGGCCACGCGTTCCGCGAGGACACGCCGTGGCAACGCGAGCTCGAGGAGTCGTTCCCGTACCAGGAAACGCCCGACCAGCTGCGGGCGATCGAAGAGGTCAAGGCCGACATGGAGCAGTCGGTGCCCATGGACCGACTCGTGGTGGGCGATGTCGGGTTCGGCAAGACCGAGGTCGCGTTGCGCGCGGCGTTCAAAGCCGTGCAGGACGGCCGCCAGGTCGCCATCCTCGTGCCCACCACCTTGCTCGCCCAACAGCATCACCAGACCTTCAGCGATCGGTTCGCCGGCTACCCGGTTCGCGTCGAGGTGATGTCGCGCTTTCTCACCAACGCGCAAGCCCGCGACATCGCGAAGCGGCTCAATGCGGGCGAGGTCGACGTGGTGATCGGCACGCATCGACTGTTGTCCGACGACGTGCAGTTCAAGGACCTCGGGTTGCTGGTGGTCGACGAAGAGCAGCGGTTCGGGGCCAGCCACAAGGAGCAGATCAAGAAGATGCGCCACAGCGTCGATGTGCTCACGTTGTCGGCCACCCCAATTCCGCGCACGCTCGAGATGAGTCTCACCGGCATCCGCGACCTGTCGATGCTGCAGACCCCGCCGGCCGATCGCCAGCCGATCCTCACCTACGTGGGCGAGTACGACGATCGTGCCGTGGCCGAGGCCATCCGGCGCGAGCTGCTGCGCGAAGGACAGGTGTTCTTCGTGCACAACCGGGTGATGGACATCGATCAGGTCGCGGCGGACCTCCACGAGCTGGTCCCCGAGGCGCGCATCGCCGTGGCGCACGGCCAGATGGACGAGGGCACCCTCGAGAAGGTCGTCATCGACTTCTGGGAAGGCGAGTTCGACGTCCTGGTGTGCACCACCATCATCGAGTCGGGCATCGACATGCCCACGGTGAACACCCTCGTGGTCGACCGCGCCGACCTGCTCGGCCTCGGCCAGTTGCACCAGCCCCGCGGCCGTGTGGGGCGGGCGGGCACCCGGGCGT
>JBKJKR010000397.1:0-3360 GCA_046597135.1 Acidimicrobiales bacterium
TCGCACCTGCGGGCCGCCGGGTGGCGGACCCGCATCGTGGTCGACGACAACGCGCTGGTCGACCGGGCAGCCGCGGTTCGAGCCGGCCTCGGGTGGTACGGCAAGAGCACCAACGTGCTGCTGCCCGGTCGCGGCAGCTGGTTCGTGCTGGGCTCGTTGCTCACCGACGCGCCGCTCGTCGAGGCCGACCCGCCCCCCGTGGCCGACGGCTGCGGTACGTGCCGGCGTTGCCTCGACGGGTGCCCGACCGGCGCAATCGTCGAGCCCGGCGTGGTCGACGCACGGCGATGCCTGAGCTGGCTGCTGCAGGCACGCGGCACCTTCCCGATCGAGCATCGCGTCGCGCTCGGCGACCGCATCTACGGCTGTGACGACTGCCAGGAGGTGTGCCCGCCGAACCGACGTGACGACCGCCAGGATCGCCCCGAGGCCGGGCTCGCCGCCCGGGCCCACGTCTCGGTGCTGGCCCTGCTCGAGGACGACGACGCCACGTTGCTCGACCGCCACGGCCGTTGGTACATACCCGATCGCGACCCCCGTTGGCTGCGGCGCAACGCGCTGGTCGTGCTGGCCAACATCGGCCGCCAGACCGACCCGGCCACGGCGCGGCGTGTGGGCGCCGCGCTCGAGCGGTACCTCGTGGCCGACGACGCCATGTTGGTCGCCCATGCGGTGTGGGCCGCCCGATGCCTCGGGGAGGAGCACCTGCTGACCGCGGTGGCCGACCACCCCGATCCACAGGTGCGCGTCGAGTTGGTCCGAGCGCTTCCGCACGGCCCGGCCACGGCGGGCGCGGGCGCGGGCGGCGCGCGATGACCCACACGCACCTGCTCGTCACGAACGACTTCCCCCCGAAGATCGGCGGCATCCAGTCGTACCTGTGGGAGCACTGGCGCCGGCTCGACCCGTCGAGCTTCACCGTGCTGACCTCGCCGTATGCCGGCGCGGCCGGATGGGACGCCGAGCAACCGTTCCGGGTGGTGCGCACGCGCGAGCCGGTGCTGTTGCCCCACCCGTGGATGGTCCGCCGGGTCGACGCGCTGGCGGCCGAGATCGGCGCCGGTTTCGTGATGATCGATCCGGCCGTGCCGCTCGGGGTGATCGGGCCGAGCCTGCGGCTGCCCTATGGCGTCGTGTTGCACGGGGCCGAGGTAGCCATCCCGGCCCGCCTCCCGATCAGCCGGCCGGTGCTCGGCCGCGTGCTGCGCGGCGCCGACCTGGTCATCGCCGCCGGCGGCTATCCGGCGGCCGAGGCCGAACGCGCCGCCGGCCGCCCACTGCCCACCGTCGTGGTGCCGCCCGGGGTCGATGCCGAGCGCTTCACCCCGCTCGACGCCGAAGCGCGGGCCAAGGCCCGGGCCGGCTTCGGTCTGCCGATCGACGCGCCGGTGATCACCTGCGTCAGCCGCCTCGTGCCCCGCAAGGGAATCGACACGCTGGTGCGGGCCGCCGGCCGGTTGGTGCACGAGCTTCCCGACCTGGTCGTGGCGGTTGCGGGCAGCGGCCGCGAACGGGCCCGCCTCGAGCGCCTGGCCGCGTCCACCGGCGCACCGGTGCGCTTCCTCGGTCGCGTTCCCGACGACGATCTACCCGCGCTGTACGGCTGCGGCGACGTGTTCGCGATGTTGTGTCGCACGCGTTGGGGCGGCCTCGAACAAGAGGGCTTCGGCATCGTGTTCGTCGAGGCGGCCGCGGCAGGCGTGCCGCAGGTCGCCGGGGCCAGCGGTGGCTCGGCCGACGCCGTCGCCCACGACGAGACCGGCCTCGTGGTGGACGATCCGAACGACGTCGACGCCGTGGCCCACGCGCTCCGCGCACTGCTCCGCGACCCGCAACGCCGGCGGGCCATGAGCATCGCCGGGCGTCGCCGCGCCGAGACCGAGTTCAGCTACGACGTGCTAGCAGCCCGTCTCGCGGCGTCGCTCGACTCGCTGCACGAACAGCTCGCAGCTCGTCGCCCCACCCCGTGACGACGCTGCGGCCTGACGATGCATCGGCATGGTCATGCTGCGGCCTGACGAGGCCGGCCCCGGCGCCGCGCGCGATGATCTGCCCGTGGCCTCCCCCGACACTGCCGCACCCATGGTCACCATCGCGGGTGGTCGACTGGTCCGCGCCGCGCTCGTCGGCACCGGGGTCTTCACCGTCACCGCCTTCGCCGCCGTGCTCGCCGAACCGTTGCGTGGCGTGGCCACCGTGGTGGCGGGTGGGCTGTTCCTCCTCGGGATCCTCGCGTTCTTCGGCGCCTACTTCCGGGCCGTTCTGCGCAGTCGCGAAGAAGTGCTCGGCGTCGGCGGCATCTACTTCCTCTCGGGCAGCGCGCCTCGCCGGGTGCGTACGATCCTCCTCGGGTCGTTCGCCCTGCAGGTGGTCGTCGCGATCGTCACGGCGTCGCTGCGCCCCTTCACCTCGTTGGCCTTCGGGCTGCTCGTCCCCATGTACGGCATCGGCGTGGCCGGGCTGTGGGGCGCGTTCCACGGCAAGTACCCGGAACGCATCGAGCCGTCAGCTAGCCTGCCCGACGATGAGTGACCAGGCTGTCCAACGGGCGATCATCCAGGCATCGCCTGATCGCTGCTTCGCCGTAGCCAGCGACTTCGCGCGCTATCCCGAGTGGGCGCACGACGTGAAGCAGGCCACGGTCCTCACGACCGACGACAGCGGGCGAGGCGGCGAGGTCGAGTTCCGCGCCGCCGCCATGGGTCGTTCCACCACCTACGTGCTGCGGTACAACTACGGCTCGAACCCGTTGCGCATGTCGTGGCGCCTCATGCGGGGCGACCTCATGACCCGCGTCGACGGCGAGTACGAGTTCGCGGCGGTCCCGGGCGAACCCGACAGCACCGAGGTCACGTACTACCTGGTGGTCGACCTCGCCGTGCCGCTCCCCGGTTTCGTCAAGCGCCGGGCCGAAGCCCGCATCATGCACACGGCCCTCGACGAGCTCAAGGCCGCTGCGGAAGCGGCTGTCGGGCGCGCCTGACCGCGCGAGCACTCGCTCTGAGCGCGCCGGCCGAATCCGCCGGGTCGCCCGTCGCCGACGCGGAGAAATCAGCACCGGCGCGCGCCAGAAGGCTTCAAAGACACCGTGCGGCGCCGATCAGACCATGGCATGCGTCTGCTCGAACTCCGCCTGATCGAAGATCAACACTCCTCGTTGCGGTTCCCCGGCAATCTCACGGTCGTCGCGGGGATGTCGCCCGAGGCGCGCGCCTGGTTCGCCCGCGCCGTGCCGGCCCTGTTCACCGGCATCGAGTGCGGCGCGTCGGCGTTCGTGGAGCTGGGCAACACGTCTCGCGAGGTGGGGCCCGGTGCGCTGGCGCAGAGCTTCCTTCGCCGCGATGTCGCGTTGGTGCTCGA
>JBKJKR010000553.1:0-2510 GCA_046597135.1 Acidimicrobiales bacterium
GTGGCGCTGGCCGCCGGCGCGGAGTTCCACACCCACGCCGGCTTCGTGCCCCATGACGAGATCATCGGCCAGCCCGAGGGCGCGACCTTGCGGTCGACGCGCGGCGGCACCTACACGGTGTTCCGCCCCACGCTGTCGGACTTCGTGATCGAGATGCCGCGTGGCGCGCAGGTCATCTACCCGAAGGATCTCGGGCCGCTGCTCATGCTGGCCGACATCTTCCCCGGGGCACGGGTGCTCGAATCGGGCATCGGATCCGGTGCGCTGTCCATGACCATGCTGCGCGCCGGCGCGGTCATCCACGGGTACGAGCTGCGTGACGACTTCGCCCGACGCGCCCAGCGCAACGTGGCCGACTTCCTCGGCGACGAGGCGATGTCGCGCTATCACGTCGAACTGCGCGACTGCTACGAGGGAACCGAGCTGCGCGACCTCGATCGGGTCGTGCTCGATCTGCCCGAACCGTGGCGCGTCGTCCCGCACGCGGCCAAGGCGCTGCGGCCCGGCGGCATCATCGTGGCGTACACGCCGAGCATCCTCCAGGCGGTGCAGACCCGCCAGATCCTCGAGGCCTACGGTTTCGACCTGGCGGGCACGGTCGAGGTGCTGAACCGCACCTGGCACATCGAGGGTGCATCGGTTCGCCCCGATCACCGCATGGTCGCCCACACGGGATTCCTCACCCACGCCCGCCTGCTCGGCGAGCGCCCCGCCCCGAAGCACGACGACTCGGCCGAGACCGACGTCGACATCGACCCCGCCGACGTCGACCCCCGAGCCCTGACGGACACCGTCACCGACCAGCCGCACGACCTCGCGGAGTGACCCGCGCCGAACAAGCGGTCGAGCGCGAACGAGGGAGCGCCGTGGCGCTCCCTCGTCCTGCGATGTTGCGAGCTGCGGTGCTACTCGATCTCGATGAAGATGCACTCGCCGGGGCACTCGTCGGCCGACTCGATGACGGCGTCCTCTTGGCCCGCGGGGACGTTGGCCAGGCCGGCCGCGCCGCCCGGATCGGAGTAGACCTTGGCCCCTTCCTTCACGTAGGCAAGACCATCGTCCAGCAACGTGAACACGTCGGGGGCGATCTCTTCGCAGAGACCGTCGCCGGTGCAGAGATCCTGATCGATCCAGACCTTCATGATGGTTTCGTGTCCTCCGTGGTGGCGGTGGCGGGTTGCCGGTGGCGTGGTGCCGTGGACGAGCGTCGGGCGGCGGTGTCGCAGTTCTACCGCCGCGACCGGAGTTGCCTTGAGCTCAGCTCTTTCCACTGAGTCAAGTCGTTGCCAGAGGTGCTCGGCAAACCGCAGCATAGCGGCCCTACCGGAATAGAACGGCCGATACCGGGGAAAATCGGATGTGCTGGTTGACCAGGCGACGAAAGGCCGAACGCCTCTGGCGTGCGCGGTTCTCCCACGGCCACCGTGTAGCGTCCATCCGGAGGAACGGACAGCGACAAACGGCTCGCGAACTCGTCGCTCGCCGCTCGTCGAAGCCCGGTCGAACCCGCCCCGAGAGCTCGGCACGAGGAGCCACGTGAAGGACTTCAGCGCAGACAACGAGCGCCTCCGCGAACAGCTGGCCGTGCTCGAAGGCGAGCTGCTGACGCTCCGCCAGCGGTACGCCGACGCACCGAAGCGGGTGCGCACACTCGAAGAACGTCTCCTCGAGACCAAGGGCCAGCTGGCCCAGGCCGTCTCGCAGAACGAGAAGCTCACCTACACCCTCCGCGAGGCACGCGAGCACATCTCGGCCCTCCGCGAGGAGGTCGACAAGCTCACCCAACCGCCATCGGGGTACGGCACCGTCCTCGGCACCAACGACGACGACACCATCGATGTGTTCGCGAGCGGGCGCAAGATGCGCGTGTCGGTACACCCCGACCTCGGTGGTCGCCTCACCCGGGGCCAGGAGGTCGTGCTCAACGAATCGCTGTCCGTCGTGCTCGCACGCGGCTCCGACACCACCGGTGAGGTCATCACGGTCAAGGAGGTCCTGGCCGACGGCCGGCGAGCCCTCATCACCGGACGCGCCGACGAAGAGCGGGTCGTCGAGCTGGCCGATGCGATCCTCACCGAGCGGCTGCGCAGTGGCGACTCCGCGCTCATGGACCCCCGCTCGGGCATGTTGCTCGAGAAGCTTCCCCGGCCCGAGGCCGACAACCTCGTGCTCGAAGAGGTTCCCGACGTCTCCTATGACGACGTCGGCGGCCTCGACAGCCAGATCGAGCAGATCACCGACGCGGTCGAGCTGCCGTTCCTGCACCAGGCCAAGTTCAGCGAGTACAAGTTGCCCGCGCCGAAGGGCATCCTGCTCTACGGCCCCCCGGGCTGTGGGAAGACGCTGATCGCCAAGGCGGTTGCCAACTCCCTGGCCCAGAAGGTGAGCGAGGTCACCGGTAACAAGGCGGCCCGCAGCTACTTCCTCAACATCAAGGGCCCGGAGCTGCTCAACAAGTACGTCGGGGAGACCGAGCGCCAGATCCGCCTGGTCTTCCAGCGGGCGAGGGA
>JBKJKR010000585.1:0-7877 GCA_046597135.1 Acidimicrobiales bacterium
CCGATGTGCTCGACGAGCACATCGGCCGCCGGGCGCGATCGTCGCACGTCGACGTCGATCTCGACCTCGCGATCGATGTCCGTGACGACGTGGGGGAGCGGCGGCACCGTGTGCTCGGGGAGCGGGTGGCCGAGCAGACGCGCCTCGAGCCCGGCGAGGTGCGCGACCTGATCGCGCACGGTCCACCCGGGACACGCAGTGGGCCGACGCCACTGCGCAGGCGCGAGCATGTCGCACAGCGCGATCGTCGCCCCGAGGGAGTCCTCGAGGGCGTCGATGGCGCCGGCGATGGCCAGCTCGTCGTCGGTCATGGGGCGGGTGGTTCGTACGCCGCCGGGCATCAGGCCTTCATGCCGCCGTCGACGCGGATCACGATGCCGTTGATGTAGCTGGCATCGCTCGACGCGAGGAACGCGAACGCCGCTGCGAGCTCTTCGGGCTCACCCATGTCGATGAAGGGCATGATGCGCGCGAACAGCGTGAGGTCGGCGTCCTCGGGAATGGGGAACTGGTCGGTGATGGCGGTGTTCACGCCACCGGGGGCGACGCAGTTGACGCGCACGCCGGCCTTGCCGTTGGTGATGGCCATGGTCTGCGTGAGCGAGATCACGCCACCCTTGGACGCGGAGTAGGCGGAGCTGAGCGGCTGGGCGTGCGTACCCGCGGTGGACGCACAGTTGACGATGCTGCCCTTGGACTTCTTGAGGTGGGGGAGCGCGGCCTGCGACATGAGGAACGTGCCGGTGAGGTTGACACCGATGATGCGGTTCCAGAAGTCGAGCGTCTCTTCCTCGTCGTTCGCGAAGTGGCCGATGCCGGCGATGTTGCACAGCACGTCGACGGAGCCGAAGGCCTTGACCACTGCCTTGACGGTCTTGGTGATGCTGGCCGGGTCGAGCAGGTCACAGGTGAACGCCTTGGCCTTGCCCTCGGGCAGGAGCTTCACGGTGGCCCGGAGGCCCTTGGCATCGCGGTCGACGCATGCGACCGTGGCGCCTTCGGACGCAAGCCGCATCGCCGTCGCGCGGCCGATGCCGGACGCCGCGCCGGTGACGATCGCGACCTTGCGAGTGAAACGGGCCATGTGTTCCTCCGGTGTGACCAGGGCTGGAGCCCCGGGTGATCAGGGCAGGAGCCTATCCGTGCCACCGCGCGGCATGCCGTTGCGCAGGGCCGATCGGTACCATTCCCGGCTTCCGGCCAAACGAGGGGAATCGGTGGGCTACAACGTCGACGAGGACTACAAGCTCCTTATCGGTGGCGAGTGGGTGTCGACGAGCGCCAACTACGACATCATCGATCCGAACACCACCAAGGTGGTGGGGTACGCCCCTGAGGCGTCGGTGCAACAGGCCGAGGACGCAGCATCGGCCGCGAAGGCCGCGCTGAAGGGGTGGCGCGCCACCCCGCTCGTCGAACGATGCTCTCTGTTGGCCGAGGCCGCCGACCTGCTGCAGAAGCGGCTGCCGGCACTGGCGCCGTTGGTGCAGGCCGAGACCGGCTCCACGATCAACGTGGCCGAGACCATGCAGCTGCCCGTGTGCCTCGAGCGGTTCAACTACTACAGGAACCCGCAGGACATCGACGAGCCGCTTGGGCCCTATGCCATGCACGCCACGGCGCTCGGCCCCGCCGGTCTGCAGAACGCCATGGTGTACCGCCAACCCGTGGGCGTCGTGGCCTGCATCACGCCGTACAACTTCCCGATCACGAACATCGCGGGCAAGATCGCCCCGGCGCTCGCGATGGGCAACACCGTCATCATCAAGCCCGCGCCGCAGGATCCCCTCGCGGTGATCAAGTTCGTCGAGATCCTCGACGAGGTGGGCTTCCCGCCGGGTGTCATCAACCTCGTCGTCGGCAGCGGCCCCTCCGCCGGCTCCGCACTCGTCGACTCGAAGCTGGTCAACATGATCAGCTTCACCGGTAGCTCGGTGATCGGTGCTCGCATCATCGAACAGGGCGCCAAGACCATGAAGCGCAACCTCATGGAGCTCGGCGGCAAGGGCGCGCTCATCATGACCGCCGACTGCGACGTCACGAAGGCCGTGTCGGCCATCGCCTCGGTGTGGGCGTTCCACTCTGGTCAGATCTGCACGGCACCGACCCGCGTCATCTTGCATCGCAGCATCTACCAGCAGACCATCGACATGCTCGTCGCAACGGCCAAGGTGCTGAAGGTCGGCGATGCCCGCGAGCGCGACACCATCGTCGGCCCACTGGTCACCGAGACCCAGCGCGACCGTGTGGTGGCCATGATCGGCCGTGGGGAAGCGAAGGGGCCACCGTGGTGGTGGGCGGCGACGTACCCGACCGCGAGGGCTACTTCGTGAACCCCACGCTGCTCGTCGACGTGAAGCCTGACGACTACGTCGTGCAGGAGGAGTTCTTCGGTCCTGTCGTCGTGGTCGTGCCCTTCGACGACGAGGACGAAGCGGTCGACATCGCCAACAACAGCGACTACGGGCTGTTCTCGTACGTCTACTGCGGCGACCTGGCACGAGGCCTGTCGATCGCCAAGCAGCTCGAGTCGGGCAACGTGGCGGTCAACGGTGTGCAACCCCACCAGCACGCGCCGTTCGGTGGGTTCAAGATGTCGGGCATCGGGCGTGATCGCGGCGTCTTCGGCCTGCACGCCTACAGCGAGACGCAGGCCGTCAACTGGCCTGCGGTGTGAGGCTGGCGGCCCGGATCGAGCGATGCACGAAGTCGAGCTTCGTGACCACCGCCGGCCCGAGCACGAACGGGTAGAGCGACTCCTGGCCGAGTGCGTACGACATCGCGTTGAGACCGAAGCTCAGGGTGAGCCACTCGTGGATCATCGAACCGACCGCACCGGCCGGCTCGCCGCCCTGAAGTGAACGTCGCGCCGCGACCTTGGTGCGCAGCCCCGTCTCGAGACCGAACGCGGCCGCGGTCTCGATACCTGCCTGGATGTGGAGGTAGTGGGCGAAGGTCTCGGCCCAGTCCTCCCACGGGTGCATCGTGGCGTAGGCGCTCACGTAGTGATCGGGCCAGTCGACGGGCGGACCGCTCTGGTAGTGACGCGCCAGCGCGTTCTCGTAAAAGATGGTCTCGTCGCCGAACAGCTCGCGGAACTCGGCGAGGGCGTCAGGGTCGGCGGTGAGCGACGGCCAGAAGTAGTGGCCGATCTCGTGGCGAAGGTGGCCGAGCACTGTGCGGTAGGGCTCGCCGAGTTGCAGTCGCACGAACTCGCGGTGCACTGCGTCGGACTCCGACAGGTCGAGGGTGATGACCCCGTCCTCGTGACCGGTCATCACTTCCAGGTTGCGACTCGACAACAGGTCGAACGCGAGCCCCGCGACCGGGTCGTCGATGCGGCCGCGCACCTGCAAGCCCAGGGACAGCACTTGGAACAGGAGCTGCCGCTTGGCTCGCTCCGCTACGGCGAACGCGACCATGGCCGGTTGGTCGTTGTCGTTCGGCCGGGTGCGGGTGAGCCGGCAGCTGACGCAAAGGGTGCTCGGATCGTCGTCGGCGATCAGCCAGTTGCAACCCGCAAGCGACAGGTTCGCGCAGCGGCGGGCGTTCGGGTCAGCCACGTCCAACGTGAGCGTCTCGGGTACGAAGCCGACTGCGTAGCCGCAGCCGAGGCACACCGAGTTGTCGAAGAAGAGCAGCTGCCCGCAGTTGGAGCATGTGAAGGCGCGCACGGGGGCACCGTACCCCCGGCGGCCCTGAACCAAACGGGCGGTGCGGGTCCGCCCGTGGTACGAGCGTGGTCTCGCGAGGGTCAGTTGACCCGGCCGTAGTCGTCGGACGCGCGCACGATGTCGTCCTCGCCGAAGTAGTCGCCCTGCTGCACCTCGATGAACACGAGGGGCGCCGTACCCCGGTTCTCCATGCGGTGCCACGAGTGCAACGGGATGTCGATGTACTCGCCCCGTGCGATGGTGGCTTCGCGGCCGTCGAGGGTGACGGTGGCGGTGCCGGCCACCACGAACCAGTGCTCGGACCGACGGGCGTGCTGCTGGTAGCTCAATCGGTGTCCGGGGTTGACGGTGATCGACTTGACCTTGTGCGTTGCCTGGTCGTCGAGCACAGTGAACGAGCCCCACGGCCGTTCCTCGAAGGTGGGGTCGGATGCGGTGGACATGGCGGCAAGCGTGCCTGATCCGCCTGCCGAAACCAAGTACCCAACCGAAATCCGCCATATGGCCCAGGTCGGCTGCCGCCGATGACAAACTCCGCAGCATGAACGGCCTGCTCTCCGGAATGCGTGTCATCGAAGGTTCGGCGTTCATCGCCGCGCCGAGCGGGGGGATGACGTTGGCGCAACTCGGCGCCGACGTCATCCGCTTCGATCAGATCGGCGGTGGCCTCGACTATGGGCGCTGGCCGCTCACGCCCGATGGCACGAGCCTCTACTGGACCGGCTTGAACAAGGGGAAGCGGTCGGTCGCGGTCGATCTCCGCAGCAAGGAGGTGCAGGAGCTGTTGGCCGCACTGGTGTGCGCGCCGGGGTCCGACGCCGGCATCTTCCTGACGAACTTCCCCGCCCGCGGCTGGATGAGCTTCGAACGCCTCAGCGGGCGTCGCGCCGACCTCGTGTACGTCAACGTCGTGGGCGATCACGACGGCACCAGCGCGGTGGACTACACGGTGAACCCCGCGGTGGGCTATCCGGCGGTGACCGGCCCGGTCGACGACCCGCGGCCGGTGAACCACGTGCTGCCGGCGTGGGACCTCATCTGCGGCCAGAGCGTCGCCGTGGGGGTGCTCGCGGCCGATCGGTTCCGGGCCCGCACGGGTGCCGGTCAGCTCATCACCCTTGCATTGTCGGACGTGGCCCTGGCCGTCGTGTCGGCGATGGGTCACGTGGCCGAGGCGCAGCTCTTCGGCCACGAGCGCCCGCGTCTGGGCAACGACCTGTACGGCGCCTTCGGGCGCGACTTCGCCACGCGCGACGGCCGCCGCGTGATGCCCGTCGCGATCAGTGACAAGCAGTGGCTGTCCCTGACGGAGGCCACCGAGAGCACCGAGCAGCTCCGGCTGCTCGCGTCCCAGCTCGGCCTCGACTTCGACGACGAAGGCGATCGGTTCGAGGCTCGGGACGAGATCGCCGCGATCATCGCGCCGTGGTGCGCGGCGAGGTCGCTGGCGGAGGTGCGCCAGGCGTTCGATGCGCACGGGGTGTGCTGGGGCCCGTATCAGACGTTCCGCCAGATGGTGGCCGACGATCCGCGCTGCTCGATCGCGAACCCGTTGTTCGCCGAGATCGACCAGCCCGGGGTCGGCCAGGTCCTCGCCGCCGGGTCGCCACTCGCGCCGGCGGTCGGGCGTGTGCCCGTGGCCCCCGCACCGGTGCTGGGCGAGCACACCGACGAGGTGTTCGCCGAGGTCCTCGGCCTGTCGGACGCCGCGCTCGGCGACCTGCACGATCGCCGGCTCATCGCCGGACCGGCGGGTCGCTGACGGCATCGCCGGCCGCCCGCTGCGGGTTCGTCAGGGAGCGAAGAGCACCGGGTGCCAGTCGAGCACCGGCACGGCGTCGTGGTCGGCGCCGCGATGTGCCTCGACCGACACACGGAACGACAGCAGCCGTCCGTTGGCGACCGTGTGTGCGTCGTCGAGCGTGGCGCTCACCGCCAGCAGGTCGTCCTCGAACACCGGGCCGAGGTGATCGCAGCTGTGCCATCCGATCACGGTGGCGCTGTTCGGCAGCAGACGGTGCAGCGATGCCTGGGCGAGGCCGATCGTGTGACCGCCGTACACCAGCCGCTTCCCGCCTTGACCGAGGCTCGCATCGCGGTGCGCGGCGGCCAGGTTCTGGGTGAGCCGTACCAAGGCGGTCGCGTCGGTGACGGTGTCGCGGAGCGGGTCGGTGCGCGTCTCGCCGACGGTCCAGGCAACGGGCTCGCCGAGCGGTGTGAGGTTCCAGGTCATCGGCGTGTGGGCCACGAACGACGCGAGGTCGGCGGCGCCCGACGGGCCTTGGAGATCGTCGGTGGCCTCCATGGTGGCTCCGGCGTTTCGGAACGGGAGCAGCGCGCAACGTTCGAACGCCGCAACCACGTCACCGCGATCGCTGGTGGTGCGAATGCCGAGCAAGGCCATGCCGCGCCGCGGCTTGCCCGGCTTGCCGCTGGTCTCGCGCATGCCGCGGATGTCGACGGTGGTGGTGAGCGTCTCGCCGACGCGCACGGCGCGTCGGACGATGACGTCGCGATAGAAGAGGTTGGCGATGACGCGGCGCGTGGCCACGGTGCTCTGGCCGATGGCCACGTGCAACACGAGCGCCGGGTTCAGCACCGCACCCGGTTCACCGGTGACCGACGCGGCGAGCGGGGCCGACAACGCCAACGGGTACGGGTCGCCACAGATGCCCTGGTACTGGGCGGCCTCGCCCGCGCCGATGGTGATCGACGGCGCGCGCTCGAGGATCTGACCCATTCGCAGATCATCGAAGTACGGGCCGTCGAGTCCCCACGTTTCGCTCATGCCGACGATGATGCCCGACCGCGCAGGGAACGCGTCGCACGACGTCGGTCAGTCGATGATCCCCTGGGCCTGCTTCGCGATGGAGTCGCCGAGGCCGCGCTGCTGCCACATCGACGTGAGGTCGGGAAAGCGTCGCACCGAGCAACCACCGTCGACGGTGAGCGCCTGGCCGGTGATCCAGCTCGACTCGGGTCCGAGGAAGTACCGGACCGCGGCCCCTATGTCGTAGCCCTCGCCGATGCGGCCGATGGGTTGCTGCACCAGGTAGGCGTCGGTCACCTCGTCGTTGTGCACCATTCCTTGCGTGGCGTCGGTGTTCGTGAGGCCGGGTCGGACGCAGTTGACGCGCACGTTGAACTCCCCGAGCTCGTCGGCGGCCACCTTGCAGAACATCTCGAGCCCGGCTTTGGCCGCGCAGTACGCGCCGAAGAACGGCGCGCTCTGGCTGCCCTGCATCGACGAGATCGCCACGAGCGACCCGCCGCCCTGGCGGACCATCGCACTGCCGGCGTGGCGCAACAGCAGGAAGAAGGAGGTGATGTTCTGGCGCATCGTCGTCTCGAGTTGGTCGACCGTGAAGCGCAGGATCGGTGCGGCGCCCGCAGCGCCGCCGACGACGCCGCACGCCATGTCGATGCGGCCCGTGGGCTCAGCAGTCATCTCGACGAGCGCCTTCACCTGGTCGTCGTTCAACGCGTCGCACACCATGTGGCGGATCGAACCGCCCGATTCGGACGCGAGCGGTGCCAGGCGCGCCGCATGATCGGTGAGCTTGCTCTCGGTGCGGCCGGCGATGACGACGTGCGCACCGTCGCGCACCAACAGCTCGGACGTGGCGCGTCCGATGCCTCCGCCGCCGCCGGTCACGACCGCCGTCATCCCCGACAGTGGTCGGCTACCTTCGCTCATTGATGTCCCCCTGCTCCATGGCGCGAACGTGTCGCTCCCGCCCCCGATGGCGAACCCTACGTGCCCGCTCGCACGGGCGCCGCCCGAGCTGCCGGACCCCGAGGTGACCGAACCGAGCCACACCCTCACCCACAACGCCGAGATCCAGTCGGGTGCCAACCGATTCGCTCGGGCGCTCGACGCACTCGGGCTCGCGCGGCGCGCATCGTTCGCGACGTTGCTGCCGAACGTCCCCGAGTTCGCGTGGACCTATCGCGCCGCCGTGTGGTCGGGTCGTCGCCTGACGCCGATGAGCTGGCGATGGGGCGTCGACGACGCTCGCTACGTCGTCGCGAACTGCGAGGCCGAGCTGTTCGTCGCACATGCGCGCTTCGCGGACGTCGCGGTCGCCGCTGGCGCGGCGCTCCCGCCCGAGCGCCGCATCGCCGTTGGTGGATCGATCCCCGGGTTCCGCGACTACCACGAGCTCGTCGAGCAGTTCGTGGGCGACGAGCTCCCTTATCCGT
>JBKJKR010000007.1:0-4851 GCA_046597135.1 Acidimicrobiales bacterium
GTCAAGGACATGAGCGCAGCGGGTGTGCTCGGCTCGCTCAACTTCCCGAGCTTCCCCGGGTTCTCGGGCCGCCTCTTCTCGGCCATCCCCGACAAGGACCTCGCCCTCGCCGTGATCCGCGCCTACAACGATTGGCACGTCGACACGTGGTGCGGCGCGTACCCCGATCGGTTCATCCCGAACCCGTTGCCGGTGCTGTGGGACGCGGAGCTGGCAGCCGAGGAGGTGCGGCGGCTCGCGAAGAAGGGCGTGCACTCCGTGACCTTCACCGAGAACCCCGCGGCGCTCGGCTACCCGAGCTACCACCACGATTCCTGGGACCCGTTCTGGACCGCGGTGAGCGACGAGGACGTCGTCGTGTCCGTGCACCTCGGCTCGTCGGGCCAACTGGCCTTCACCGCCGCCGATGCGCCCGTCGACGTGATGATCACCCTGCAGCCCATGAACATCTGCTCGGCGGCGGCCGACATCTTGTGGTCGCGGGTCATCAAGCAGTTCCCGTCGATCCGCTTCGCGCTCACCGAGGGCGGCACCGGCTGGATCCCGTACTTCATGGAGCGCCTCGATCGGACCTACGACATGCACCGGGCGTGGACCGGACAGGACTTCGGTGACCGCTTGCCGAGCGAGGTCTTCCGCGAGCACTTCCTGACGTGCTTCATCACCGATCCGGTCGGCGTCGAGATGCGAAACAAGATCGGCATCGACTCGGTGTGCTGGGAGCTCGACTACCCGCACTCCGACTCGTCGTGGCCGAACCCCGCCGAGAACCTGCTCGAGGTGGCCGCCGGCGTCCCTGATGACGAGATGGCCAAGATGACGCACCTGAACGCGATGCGTTGGTACAACTTCGACCCGTTCCAGCACCGCACCAAGGCGCAGTCCACGGTCGGCGCCCTCCGCGCGGAGGTGGCCGGCCATGACGTCGCGACGCGACCGTACGACAAGGGTCGCTTCCAGCGCACCGGGTCAGGCATCGACATCGGCGATCTCGCGCAGCGCGCGACCGCCTGAACGAGGGGACGATCATGGGTTTGCCGATGGAAGGTGTGCGAGTCGTCGAGCTCGCCGCATGGACGTTCGTACCCGCGGCGGGCGCGGTGCTCGCGGAGTGGGGCGCGGACGTCATCAAGGTCGAGCACCCGGAAGGAGGCGACCCTCAGCGCGGGCTCATCTCGAGCGGCATGATCCCGGGCGGGCCAGGCCGGTGCAACTATCTGATCGAGCAGCCGAACCACAACAAGCGCTCGATCGGGATCGACCTCAAGAAACCCGAGGGCCGAGAGGTGCTGCTCGAGCTCTGCCGCCACGCCGATGTGTTCCTCACGAACTGGCTGCCCGGACCACGGTCGCGCGCCAAACTCGACGTCGACGACATCCGTGCGGTGAACCCGGACATCATCTACGTCCGCGGATCGGGTCAAGGTGTGCACGGCCCCGATGCCGACAAGGGTGGCTACGACGGCTCCGCGTTCTGGGCCCGTTCGGGCGTTGCCGAGGCGCTCACCCAGTTCCCGGGTGACGTGTACGGGCCCAACCAGACTCCGGCGCTGGGTGACCTGGCGGGCGCACAGACCATCGCCGGCGGTATCGCGGCGGCGTTGTTCCGCCGCGAACGCACCGGCGAGACCTCGGTGGTCGACGTCTCGTTGCTGGGCCTCGGCATGTGGATGATGTCGCCGAACATCATCGCCCACAAGGTGTTCGCCGATCTCCCGTCGCCCAAGTTCTCCCGGGGCGACTCCCCGAACCCGCTCGCGAGCCGGTACCGCACGAAGGACGACCGCATCGTCCACCTCGTCATGCTGCAGGTGATGCGCTTCTGGGCCGAGACGGTCACCGCGATCGGCCGGCCCGAGCTCGCCGACGACCCACGGTTCACCACGCCCGGCGCCATGTTCGAGAACCGCGCCGCGGCCGTCGCGGCGCTCGACGAGACGTTCGCGACCCGCACCCTTGCCGAGTGGCGCGAGGTGCTCAACGGCATCAGCGGCGTGTGGGCGCCGGCGCAGAAGGCGGTCGAGCTCCACGACGACGTGCAGGCCATCGCCAACGGTTACATCGACGAGGTCGCGGCGGCCGACGGATCGTCGTTCCCGTTGGTCGTGAACCCGGTCCAGTTCGACGAAGCGCCGACGCCATTGCTCCGGGCCCCCGACACGGGCGAGCACACCGACGAGATACTCGCCGAGATCGGTCTCGACTGGGATCGCATCGTCGAGCTCAAGGTCGCCGGAGCAGTGCTGTGAACGCGGAGGAAGGTCGATGACCGAGCTCTACTGGGATCCGTTCGACATCGAGATCGACACCGATCCGCATCCGGTGTGGAAGCGCATGCGCGACGAGGCGCCGGTGTACTACAACGAGCGCTTCGACTTCTATGCGCTGTCGCGACACGCCGATGTCGAGGCGGTGCACCGGGACACCAAGGGCTTCTCGTCGGCGCACGGCACCGTGCTCGAGCTCATGGGCCCCAACCCCATCGGCAGCCGGCAGATGATCTTCCTCGATCCGCCCGAGCACGGGCAGCTGCGAGCACTCGTGTCACGAGCGTTCACCCCGCGTCGGGTCAACGACCTCGAGCCCGAGGTGCGGCGCATCTGCGGCGAGTTGCTCGATTCCCTGCCCCACGCTGCGGGCTTCGACTACCTGGCCGACTTCGGCAGCCTCGTACCTTCCATGGTGATCTCGGCCCTCCTCGGAGTGCCCGAGAGCGACCGCGAGGAGGTGCGCCACCACATCGACCTCGTCTTCCACATCGAGCCCGGGGTCGGCATGATCAACGACACCTCGTTCGGTGCCCAGATCTGGATGCACCAGTACCTCAACGCCCAACTCGAGGATCGTCGTCAGAACCCGCGCGACGACATGATGACCGCGCTCGTCCACGCCGAGCTCGCCGAAGGCGACACCGTCCGTCGCCTCACCGACCAGGAGGCAGCCGAGTTCGCCAACCTGCTCGTCAGCGCGGGGACCGAGACCACGTCGCGCGTGCTCGGCTGGGCCGCCGTGCTGCTGGCCGACCACCCCGACCAGCGCGCCGACCTCGTCGCGCACCCCGAGCTCATCCCCAACGCCGTCGAGGAGCTGTTGCGCTACGAGGCACCGTCGCCCGTGCAGGGTCGTTTCAGCATGCGCGAGAGCGAGTTCCACGGCGTCGTGATCCCCGCCGGCTCCAGGGTGTTGCTGCTCACCGGTTCGGCAGGACGCGACGAACGCAAGTACCCCGACCCTGATCGTTTCGATGTCCGCCGCGCGTTCGACACCCACGTCTCGTTCGGTCACGGCATCCACTTCTGCATCGGGGCATCGTTGGCGCGGCTCGAAGCGCGCGTCGCGCTCGAGGAGACGCTTCGTCGCCACAGCCACTGGGCGGTCGACCACGACAACGCCGAGCGTCTGCACACCAGCACGGTCCGCGGGTGGTCCCGCGTGCCGATCACCATCTGAGGAGCACGCATGATCGAAGCTGTGATCGTCGCCGCGGCGCGCACGCCGATCGGTAGGGCCAACAAGGGTTCGCTGGTCGACGTCGACGCGTTCGCACTTGCCGAGCACGCGGTCCGCGGTGTGCTCGATCGGGCCGGGGTCGACCAGGCCGACATCGACGACCTCATCCTCGCCGAGTCGCTACAGGGCGGCGGAGTGATCGGTCGCCACACGGCAGTTCGGCTCGGGCTCGTGCACGTGCCAGGGCTGGCCGACAACCGGCATTGTGCAGCCGGCCTCAGCGCGGTGCAGATCGCCGCGGGCAGCATCATGGCGGGCATGGATCGTGTGGTCATCGCCGGTGGGACCGAGAGCTTGTCGTCGATGCCCCAGACGTTGAAATCGGTGCCGGCGAGCGCGCGCGACTTCAAGCCGTGGATGTCGGCCAGCCATCCGGCCACGCCCGACGCGCCGCCCTGGGACATGGCGGTCACCGTCGGCGAGAACACCGCACGCGAGGTCGGCATCTCACGACTCGACGCTGACGAATGGGCCGCGTTGTCGCATCAGCGCGCCGCGGCGTCGGTCGACAACGGGTGGTTCGACGCCGAGATCGTGCCGGTGAAGTTCACTGCGCCCGACGGCACCACGCAGCTCCTCGAGCGCGACGAGCACCCGCGTCGTGACACCACCGTCGAACGCCTCGCAACGCTTCGCACGCTGCATCCCGAGCTCCCCGGTTCGATCATCACGGCCGGCAACGCGGCCGGGCTGAACGATGCCGCCGCCGCGGTCATGGTGACCAGCGCCGAGTACGCCGCAGCGCACGGGCTTCCGGTGCTCGGTCGCATCAGATCCTGGGCCAACGTCGGGCTCGAACCGGCCCGCACGGGTCTCGGGCCGGTGTACGCGATCCCGAAGGCGCTCGGGCGGGGCGGTTTCGCAGTGGGCGACATCGACCTCTACGAGGTCAACGAGGCCTTCACGCCGGTGGCCGTCGCGGCCGGGCGACGGTTGGGCATCGATGCCGAGCGGCTCAACGTCAACGGATCGGGATGCGGGCTCGGACATCCGATCGCGGCAACCGGTTCCCGCATGGTGGTCACCATGCTGCACGAGCTCGCCCGACGCGGCGGCGGACTCGGGTGCGTGTCGATGTGTGCCGGTGGCGGCATGGGTTCCGCACTCGTGCTCGAGGTCGGCTGATCATGACGGTGCGCCCGCCGCTTCCTCAGGTCACCCCGTGGAACCGCTTCTACTGGACCTCGGGCGCCGACGGCGTCCTCCGCATGGAGTCGTGCGCCGCTTGCCACCGCTTGCAGCACCCGCCCGCGCCGCGGTGCGCGCTGTGCCACCACGCCGAGCTCGATGTGGTCGACCTCAGTGGCCGCGGGGTGGTCGAGGCGGTCACCGTCAACTCCC
>JBKJKR010000011.1:0-2780 GCA_046597135.1 Acidimicrobiales bacterium
GTTACCCCGTCCTTGCGGTGGTGACGAGCCCGTGTCTCGACGTGGCAGCCCAGGCGCAGCCGGGTGCCCGCATCCGATTCACGCTGGTTCGTGTCCAACGCGGGACGGCCGAAGGCCGTGGCTAAGGTGACCGGCGCGTGCGGGCCGGTCGCGAGCACGCGTCTTCGACTTCGGGGGAAGCCAATGACCGCTCTGCACCCACCGGTCCTCGCGACCGACATCACCACCGAGTGGCTCAGCGCAGCCCTGCAGCATCGCCATCCCGGCACCCGTGTCGCATCCATCGACGTGGTGGATCGGGCCGAGGTGACCAACGCACACGCTCGGCTGGCGGTCACCTATGACGGCGATACCACCGCACCTCCAACGCTCTTCTGCAAGCTCCTGCCGGTCGATGATCGGCGGGCGGCGATCACCAGCACCCGCATGGGCCCGCGCGAGGTGCGCTTCTATCGGGATCTCGCACCGCTGCTGCGTCTGCGCGTACCCGAGGTGCACGTGGCCATCCACGACGAGTCCGACGACAGCTTCATCCTGCTCATGGAGGACCTGACCGCGTCCGGGTGCGAGGTCAGCGACGGAACGTGGGGCGTCGATGCCGACCGCGCGGCCGAGGCGCTCGTGGGCCTCGCTGAGATCCATGCGCGCTACGAGGATCCGGCGCGGCGCGCGGCCGAGGCTCCTTGGGTTCCCGAACCGGTCTTCGGCAGCACCTACGGATCGGTGATGCTGCAGTACGGCCTCGACAACCACCGCGATCGGCTGAGCGACCACTTCGCGGCCATCGCCGAGATCTACATCCATCAGGGCAAAGAACTGCATGCGCTGTTCACCCGGGGGCCGAAGACGATCATCCATGGCGACACCCACATCGGGAACCTCTTCTTCGACCATGGCACGATCGGCTTTCTCGACTGGGGGATCATCAACGTGAACACGCCGATGCGCGAGGTGAGCTACTTCATGAACATGGCGATGAACATCGACGACCGCCGCCGCAGCGACAAGGACCTGCTCCGTCAATACCTCGAGGCGCGCCAGGCGTTCGGGGCGAGCGAGATCACCTTCGACGAAGCCTGGCTCGCTCACCGTGTGCACGCGGCCTACTGCGTCCCCGCCAGCTGCCAGGTGGTGACCTTCCCCGAGAACATGTCCGAACGGCGACGCGTGTTCTCGGACGCGTTCCTCTCTCGGGCCGAAGCGGCCATCGTCGACCTCGACGCGCGTGGCGCGCTGCGCGAGGTGGCCGGACTGTGACCAGGCCCCCTGAGGCGACCGACCTGTTCGCCGAGCCCGATCTGCCACGGCTGCACTCGCGCGACTACGACGTGCGGGCGTATCGCCGAGACGCCGCCACGATGCTGGTGCGAGGTGCGGTGCGCGACGTGCTGCCCGCGGGCTTCTACGACGACGACGACACCGAGCCCCTCACGATGCACCACATGGTGGTCGACCTGGCCATCGACACCTTGTCCCTCGAGATCCTCGAGGCCCACGTGCTGTTCGAACAGCATCCGCATCCGGCCTGCCCGAGCATCGTCGATCACTACGGCAACCTCGTCGGACTCTCCATCGCTCGTGGCTTCACCCACCGCATCCGCGAGCTGTTCGGCGGCCCACGCGGTTGCAGCCACACCACTGCGCTACTCCAAGCGATGGCACCGGTGGCCATGCAGGCCTTCCTCGGCAGCCGCATCATGCAGCGCACTTCGAGCGACTCCGACGCTCCGGGAGGTGCCGGCTCGTTCGGCGCCAACCTCAACTCGGCCGAGGGTCGGGCCAAGCGGGCCGAGGGCAATCGCAACACCTGCCATGTGTGGTCCGACGACGGCGAGCACCTTCAGGCCATCCGCGCCACGGGCTCGATCATGTTGCCGATGCCCATCGCGCGCCGACTACGCGAGCGCGGCATCGACGCCGACGCGTGGCAGGCCGCCGCGGCGAACACCACAGCCCCGAACACCACCACTCCGAACGAAGCGGGATGACCAGCCGGCAATGAGCAACGACCAGCGTTCTGCACCAATCGACGATGACCACTTCGCCGGCACCGTCGGTGACACCGTGGCCGAATCGGTGCCGTACTGGCCGCCCCCGGCCCAGGCGCCCGCGGGCGCGCCCAACGTCGTGTTCGTCGTGCTCGACGATGTCGGCTTCTCCGACCTCGGCTGCTACGGCAGCGAGATCACGACGAGAGCAATGGACCGGCTCGCGTCGCGTGGTGTGCGGTTCAACAACTTCCACACCACGGCGTTGTGTTCGCCGACCCGAGCCGCGCTGCTCACGGGGCGCAACCACCACAGCGTGGGCATGGGCATCGTCGCCAACTGGGACACCGGCTTCCCGGGCTTTCGCGGCCGCGTCACCAACCGCGCCGCGACCCTCGCCGAGATGTTGCACCCCCTCGGCTACAACTCCTACGCGGTCGGGAAGTGGCACCTCGTTCCCACCGACACGATGACCTCGACCGGGCCGTACGACCACTGGCCGTTGCAGCGCGGCTTCGACCGGTACTACGGGTTCCTCGATGGTGGTACCGATCACTGGACGCCCGACCTCGTCAAGGACAACCACCCGATCGACCCGCCGCGCACCGAGGGCTACCACCTCAGCGCCGACCTCGCCGATCGAGCGATCGACCTCGTGCGAGAGCACCGCTCGGTGCACCCCGAGAAGCCCTTCTTCCTCTACTTCTGCTTCGGCGCCGGCCACTATCCGCTGCACGCGCCTGCCGACCAGCTCGCGAAGTATCGCGGTCGCTACGACGCCGGTTGGGACGT
>JBKJKR010000052.1:0-3020 GCA_046597135.1 Acidimicrobiales bacterium
CTATCCACCCCAGGGTTATGGCTACGGCTACGGCTATGGACCTGGTCCCTACGGGTACGCAGGTGGCGTTCCCAGCTTGGCTCAGCGACTCGGGTACGTCGACGCACCGTTCTGGGAACGCGTGGGCGCGGCGTTGCTCGACGGCGTGATCGAGGCCCTGTTCCTCCTGCCCCTCGTCGGGGCGGCTGTGGCATGGCTGGTCACCACCTACGAGACCGAGCCGTCGATCTGCACGAACGAGTTCGGCCGCAGATATGCGTGCGACGTGCCGACCGGCTCGTGGCTGGTCAAGATCTTCATCTGCTACGGCCTGTTCATCGTGGGCAGCCTCGTGTCGACGCTGGTGTACCGCGTGTGCACCGAAGGCCGCACCGGTCAATCGTGGGGCAAGCGGGCGGTGGGCATTCGAACCATCGACGCGCAGACCGCGCAACCCATCGGCACCGGCCGCATCATCGGTCGCGTGTTCGGTCGCGGGATCTCCGGATCCATCTGCTATCTCGGGTACTTGTGGATGCTGTGGGACAAGGACAAGCAGACCTGGCACGACAAGATGGTGCGCAGCATCGTCGTCAAGGCCTGAGGTCGCGGGCTGATACGCGGCCTCGGCGTCCGCGGAGCGCGCTTGTAGCCTCGCTCGCGTGATCGATCGCCCGGTACGTGTCCGCTTCGCTCCTTCGCCCACGGGCTACTTCCACGTGGGTGGGGCCAAGACCTCGCTCTACAACTGGATCTACGCCCGCCAGACCGGCGGTGTCTTCGTGCTGCGCATCGAGGACACCGACGCCGAGCGCAACAAGCCCGAATGGATCGAGGGCATCCAGAGCGCGATGCAATGGCTGGTGTCGGGCCTCGATTCGCCGGCGTGGGACGAAGGGCCGTACTTCCAGTCGCACAACGCGCCCAAGCACCTCGATGCAGCAGCCCGCCTGTTCGCCGCCGGACGTGCGTACTACTGCGATTGCACGCGGGACGACGTCAAGGCGCGCACCGGCAACGAGCACGCGGGGTATGACGGCCACTGCCGCACCCGTGGCCTCGACGCGGCGCCCGGACGCGCGTTGCGTTTCCGCACTCCCGACGACGGCGTCACGGTGGTCATCGACCTGATCCGCGGCAACCCCGAGTTCCCCAACGACCACCTCGAGGACTTCATCATCCTGCGCGGCAACGGCGCGCCGATGTTCCTGCTCGCCAACGTCGTCGACGACATCGACATGGGCATCACGCACGTCGTGCGCGCCGAGGAGCACCTGTCGAACACCCCCAAGGCGCAGCTTCTGTGGCAAGCGCTCGACGGTGGACCGTTGCCGGTGTTCGCGCACGTTCCGTTGCTCGTCAACGAGAAGCGCCAGAAGCTGTCGAAGCGGCGCGATCCGGTGGCGCTCGAGATGTATCGCGAACAAGGGTTCCTGCCCGAGGCAATGCGCAACTTCTTGATGCTGCTCGGCTGGTCGCCCGCCGGTGACGACGAGATCGTTCCGTGGTCGCGCATCATGGCCGACTTCCGGCTCGAGGACGTCAACTCGTCGCCCGCGTACTTCGACGTGCAGAAGCTCACCGCCATCAACGGTGAGTACATCCGAGCGTTGCCGGTCGAGGAGTTCATCGGACGGTGCGCGCCGTGGGTACCCGAGGCGTGGCGCACCAGCGACGTGTTCGCATCGATGGCCCCGCTCGTGCAGGAGCGCGTGAAGCGACTCGACGAGGTTCCGGCCATGGTCGACTTCTTGTTCGTCGACGACGCGCCAGTCGATGAGCAGTCGTGGAACAAGGCCATGAAGGCGCCCGCCGACGCGATCCTCGACGGGGTCATCGTCGTGTACGAGACCTGTGCCTGGGACGCCGCGTCGCTCAAGACCGCCGCCGAGGAGGTGGGGGAGCAGCACGGGCTCAAGCCGTCGAAGGCCCAAGCTCCCGTGCGGGTGGCCGTCACCGGTCGCACGGTCGGGCCGCCGCTGTACGACTCGGTCGCGTTGCTCGGTCGCGAGCGCACCCTGGCCCGCCTCCGCGCCGCCCGCGCCCGCCTCGGCTGAGCCGGGTCCCGTCTGATTGCTCGCGTTCTTCGGACAATCGACGACTCCAGGTGTCGTCCTCGTTCCAGAGAACGCTCGAAGCGGGCGCGATCGCCGTCCGGGGGCGCTTCGTGAGAGCATGACGCCCCGTGATGGTCGACTCGCTGAGCGACACGGCCGCCACCGACAGCGGCACCACGAGGTCGACCGCGGCGGTGGCCGAGCCGGCACCCGCCCGGGGTCGCGCGCGGCGCCGGGCCGGCGTGGCGGCCCTCGGGCTCATGGCGCTGTCGGTGCTGTACATGGTGTTCACGTTCTGGCAGGTGTGGCACGCCTCGCAGGTCGATGACCGCCGTCCGTCCGATGCCATCGTGGTGCTCGGCGCGGCGCAGTACGACGGGCGCCCCTCGCCGGTGCTGCAGGCCCGGCTCGACACGGCCTACCAGCTCTACACACAGGGCCTGGCGCCGTTGGTGGTGACCACCGGGGCCAACCAGGTCGGTGATCGCCACACCGAGGCCGAGAGCGGCTACGAGTACCTCCGCGACAAGGGTGTGCCCGAGAGCGCGCTGCTCGCCATACCCATCGGCACGAACACCTGGGAAGAGCTCTCGGCCACGGCGGACAAGCTCGGGGCCCTCGGGCGCTCGACGGTGGTGCTCGTGTCGGATTCGTATCACGCCTACCGCGTCGATCAGGTGGCCGACGAGGTGGGCCTCGACGGCGTCGTCGTGTCGACGCCGGGCAGTGCATCGCTGAACCGGCTGCTGCGTGAAACGGCAGGTGCGAGCGTGGGGCGCATCGTCGGCTACGAAGCGCTCGCCAAGCTCGGATGACGGCATCGATTCCGAGTGTGCGATCCGGCGGCTGTCGGGTACGCTGTCGTCCGCCCTTCGGGGGTGGTGTAATTGGCAACACTGCTGGTTCTGGTCCAGCGTTTGGGGGTTCGAGTCCTCCCCCCCGAGCAAGTGAACCTGCCGGCCTCCGGGAGGTTCGAAACACATC
>JBKJKR010000472.1:0-6410 GCA_046597135.1 Acidimicrobiales bacterium
GCCGTGCACTCGCCGGCGATCCTGCAACGCTCCGGGATCGGGCCCGCGGCGCACCTGCGCTCGCTCGGCATCGACGTGGTGGCCGATGTCCCGGTGGGCGACGGCTTCCAGGAACATCCGCACGTGTACTTCGCGTTCGGGGTCGACGACGACTTGCGCCCGCCCGAGAACGGGCGGCACACCAACGCGTGCGTGCGCTGGTCGAGCGGTCTCGGTGATCGGGTCGACAACGACATGATGGCCATCGTCAACGGACCGGCGCCTGCATACCCCGGCGTGGCCGGACTCGGTCTGTGGGTGAACCAGGCCGCGTCGCGCGGCACCGTGCGCGTGCGCTCGGTCGACCCGCACGACGATCCCGTGATCGACATGAACCTTGCGCACGACCAACGCGACCGGGCACGCCTGCATCATGCAGTTCGCGTCGCCGCGGACGTGCTCGGTCATTCGTCCTTCGGCGCGCTTCGTCGCACCGACCCGACCGGCATCGACGGCACGACGTTGCATGACCTCGTCACCGGAGCAGCCGACGTCGACACCTGGATCGACCGCGTCGTCGACGGCTCCGCGCACGCGTCGGCAACGTGCGCGCTCGGCACGGTGGTCGACGACGAGTGCCGCGTGTTCGGCGTCGACGGGCTACGCGTGATCGACCTGTCGATCGTGCCCACCGTGCCGCGCGCCAACACCAACCTCACCGCGATCATGATCGGCGAGCGCATGGCCACGCGTCTGCGCGGCGCATGATCGCCTGCGCGAGCCGACACAACACCACAGGGGGATCAGATGGGATTCGACGGCAAGGTCGCGCTGGTCACCGGCGCCGGTAGCGGCATCGGTCAGGCTGCCGCGCTCGCGTTCGCCGACGCAGGCGCGCGGGTCGCGGTCGTCGATCTCGATGCCGGGCGCGCCGCCGGCACAGCACGGACCATCGGCGAGCGCGGCGGGGAAGCGGAGGCGTTCGTGTGCGACGTGTCGAACGAGTCGTCGGTTGCGGCCATGGTGCGGGCGGTGGTCGACCGCTTCGGTCGTCTCGACATGGCGCACAACAACGCCGGCATCTCGCCGCGCACCGGCAACATCGTCGAGTGCACGAGCGAGCACTGGGACGCGATCCTCGGGGTGAACCTCACCGGCGTGTGGCTCTGCATGAAGTACGAGATACCGGCCATGATCGCTGCGGGCGGCGGAGCGATCGTGAACACGTCGTCGGGTGTCGGCATCATCGGCATGGCGAACCAGCCCGCGTACGTCGCGGCCAAGCACGGCGTGGTCGGTCTGACGAAAGCTGCGGCGTTGGAGTTCGTGACCCAGGGCATCCGCACCAACGCGGTGTGCCCGGGCACCACCATGACCGAGATGGTGAAGGGCGGCATCGCGGCGGGCAAGTTCACCGAGGCCGGCATGGCAGCCGGATGCCCGATGCAGCGCATCGCCGACCCGGCCGAGATCGCGCAGGCCGTGGTGTGGTTGTGCAGCGACCGCGCGTCGTTCGTGAACGGCGCGATCCTCCCGGTCGACGGCGGCACGGTCGTCGGCCCCACCGTGATCCGCTGATCAGACCCCGGGTCGTGCGTTCGATCAGCCAGGCCGCGTGCGCTCGCGGTGGCGCACGACGTTCGCGTAGGCCTTGGCGGCGCGCTCGGATGAGGAGAACGTGAGCACACCGGCGTCGCGGAGGATGTCGCGCAGTTCGAGCGACTCGCGTTCCTTCTCCGCGCCGGTGACGATGGTGAAGAACGGTTTCGTACCGTGCGTGGCGCGCTCCACGAGCACGTCGAGGAACGTGGTGCCCGCCGTGTCGCCCAGGTCGTCGCGAAAGCCCTGCCCTACGCCGAAGTCGCTGCGCAGGCGTTTCGTCGACATGATCGTGGCGAAGAAGTCGACGGCGATCGCGTCGATGTTCGGATCGCCCTCGAGGATGTCGAGGTCGCGGGCGAGCATGGCCGGCGTCTCGGTGGCATACGCCGCGTCGAGCGGGTTGCGGTAGCTCCCACCGATCGGGTCGAAGAACGTGGCCAGCTCGTCGAGCGACTCGGGCGCGAGCGTCGGCACGCGCAGACCGTGGCGCGCGAACGTGTCGGTGATCGCGATGCCCTGACCGCCGGTGAGGATCAGCAGGCCGATGCGCGGGCCGGCGGCGCCCCGCAAGCGTCGCAGCGCGGCGGTGGTGTCGACGAGCTCCTCCATCGAGTCGACGCCGATGGCTCCCGTCTCGTCGAGGATCTGCGCCCAGTCGTCGGGCAGCACCGGTGCGGCGCCGGTGTGGTTGGCCGCGGCGCGCGCTCCGTCGGCCGTGGCACCGCCCTTCCAGATGACGACCGGCTTCTGTGCGGTGATGGCGCGTGTGGTGGCAACGAAGCGCTCCGGGTCGTCGAGCCCTTCGAGGTACGACGCGAGTACCTCCACCTGCGGGTCGGATCCGAAGTAGTCGAACCAGTCAGACGCGCCGATGGCTGCGGCGTTGCCGAAGCTCACGCCGCGGGCCTCGTGCAACCCGTGCGAGGTGTGCAGTGCCTTCGCAAACCATCCGGAGTGCGTGCCGCTCTGGCTCACCATGGCCACGTCACCGGTGACGCCGCGCGGCATGTCGTGCATCGAGCACATGTGGCGCGACGGGTTGTAGATGCCGGTGCAGTTCGGCCCGAGCAGCGCGACGCCCGACTTGTGCGCCATCTGCGAGAGCGTGGCCTGCAGCGCACGGCCTTCGTCGTCGGTCTCGGCGAAGCCCGCGGTGAAGAAGCTCACCGCGCCGACGTCGGCGGCGATGCACTGCGCGAACGTGTCGACCGCGAAACGGCGCGGCGTGTTGACCACGACGTAGTCGACCGGGCCGGGCACGTCGCCGATGCGCGCGTAGTTGGCGATGCCCATCGCTTCGATGTCGCGGATCGACTCGGGGTTCACGTGCACCGAGGCAAGCGTGCCCTCGAACCCGGCGAACATCTTCAGCCAGAAGTAGCCGTTCGCCCGCGACGCGCCGATCACCGCGACGGTGCGCGCATCGAAGGCCCGATCGAGCCGGTCGCGCAGTGCGGTCCCCATCACGCCCGCGTCAGGCGATGCGGATCGCGAGCCCTTGGCTACCTGAGGCGGGCACGAACAAGGCGCCGGCTCCGTCGATCGACTTGAGGTAGTCAGGGTTCGACTGCAACGCGTCGTTGGCCGCGTCGACCGCAGCCATGTCCGCGTGGGTCTCGATCCACGTCAGTTGGCCGAAGGAACCGTACGCGTCGGCGAAGAACGACGCCGGCTCGCCCGTGATCGACGAATGCAGGGCGGTGATCTCGACCCCCCAGGCGAGCGCCTGGCCGATGTGACCCGGGCTCGGGGTCGCAGTGGTCAGCGTGGCCACGGCGCCCAACGGCGGCGGCGTGGGTGACAGCTTCTCGCCATGGATCAGCTGGCGCAGCGTGTCCTGACCCGGGGCGGTGACGAACTCCTGGCCCTTCTCGACGCACGCGTGGTAGTCGTCGTTGCCCATGAGCTTGGCCATCGTCTCGGCCAGCTGGGCGCGGGAGTCGACCCGTGCGCTCCACGCGAAGCTTCCCAAGGGGTAGCCGAAGACACCCGACCAGAGGCCGACTTCGATGCCACCGTGGGCGTTGACCAACTGGGTCATCTCCACGGCCCACGCGGCCGGCTTGCGTGCGCCGCCCCGCAGCGTGACCATTCGTTGAAAGAGGTACATGAAGCGACCACCTTTGATCGTTGGGCTGGTCCCCCAGTGGCCCCGCCGGTGGAAGTCTTCCACATCGAATCGGCCGTGACCGGGGTGCGCGATGGCGACCGGCGTTACTTGCCCAGCCCCGCCGCGTCGGCGAGGAGCTCGACCGAGCGCAGGCGGTCGGCGGTGCTGCCCGCGGCGTGCACGGTCATCACTTCATCGGCTGCGGTGTGGACCTGGAAGTCGTCGAGCCATTCGATGACCTGGTCGGCGGTGCCGGCGACGCTGTAGGTCATCATCTCGTTGATGTGCGCGGCTTGCGGGGAGCGCAGGATGGCCTCGACGTCGTCGTCGGTCAGCACGCGGTCGTCGCGGCCGAACAGGTTGCGCACGCGACCGCGGCGCGTCTCCTCGCGCTGGGCGAGCGCCTTGTCGACGGTGTCGGCGGCGATCACGTTCGCGCCGCAGATGACGTACGGGTGGTCGAGCTGCGCGGACGGGGTGAACCGCTCGCGGTAGATGCGGATCGCCTCGTGCAGCGAGCGCGGCGCGAAGTGCGACGCGAAACCAAACGGCAACCCGAGCGCCGCGGCGAGCTGCGCGCCGAACAACGACGAACCGAGGATGTACAGCGGCACGTGGGTGCCCTGGCCGGGGATTGCCTTGACGCCGGGCACGCGGCTCTCGTCGGAGAGGAAGGCCTGCAACTCGAGGACGTCCTGGGGGAAGCGCTCCGACGCCGCCGGGTCGCGGCGCATGGCGCGCCACGTGTTCTGATCGGTGCCGGGAGCGCGACCAAGGCCGAGGTCGATGCGACCGGGGTACAGGTGGGCGAGCGTGCCGAACTGCTCGGCGATCACGAGCGGCGAGTGGTTGGGCAGCATGATCCCACCCGAGCCGAGGCGAATGGTCGAGGTGTGGGCGCCGACGTGCGAGATGAGCACCGCAGTGGCCGAGGACGCGATCGACCCGATGTTGTGGTGCTCGGCGTACCAGACGCGCTCGTAGCCGGATCGTTCGGCGAGCTGGGCGAGGGCGACGCTGCCGGCGAAGCTCTCGCCGATCGTCTCCGTCTTGCCGACTGCTGCGAGGTCGAGAAGGGACAGCTTGTAGGTCCGCATGGGCCAAGTCTCGCAGCGGATCTCCGGATGCGTCGCGGCGGTGACGTGTACCCGGCCTCGAACGGCCCTCAGCTACTGGCTCACGGCGTTCTCGGGCCGTGGGACCAGCGGCGACGGATGAGGAGGCCTGCACCGCCGCTCGCCGCGACCGCGACCGCGGCTGCGGTGACCAGGACCCAGGTGCCGACGGGCGCGTCGGATCCCGTGGTGGTTCGGGCTGCGTCGACTTCGACGTCCGCGGGCGTGCTCGGAGGAACGGCACCGGTCGCGGGTGCGTCGGAGGTAGTGGTCGTCGTCGTGCTGCTGGTCGATGTCGTCACCGTGGCGGTGGTGGTCGTCGTCGACGAGGGCAGCGTGGTCACCGGCCCCGGTGATGCCGTGGTCGACCGGCGCGTTGTCACTGGTTCAGGCGTTTCCTCACGCGGTGCGTCGTCGGGCGTCGCCGGTGTGGGTGCCTCGGATGGCGGCGGGGCGGCCGGTTGCGTCGTGGAGCTCGCGGGTGTGGTCGAGGTGGGGGGTGTGGTGGTCGTGGGGACGGGGTCGTTGTCGACGATGTTCACCGTGATCGTGACGCGGTAGCGGTTGTAGTACTCGGAGGCCGATGACACGAGCCCGGTGACCGTGACGGACGGGGTCAGGTCGTGGATCGCGTTGTCGAGCGCGGTGACGGTGAGGGTCTTGGACGTATGCCATTCCGTCGCCGCGAACACGAGTTGGTTCGTCGACAGTGCAACCCGCGTCGGGTCGGCGATGGTGAGATCGAGAACGACTTCGGGATCGGGCGTCGCCGCGATGATGGGCTGGTCGAGCGTGACGGTGATCGAGGCGGTGGCGCCCTCCGAGATCGTCAAGGGAGAAGGGTCCGCCGCGACCCTCCCCGGGGCCGCGCTCGCCGGCTGACTGGTTGCGAGCAAGCGTCGAGGACAGCAGGGCGAACAGACGGGCAACTCGTCGCGCTGAACTGTGCGGTGCGGGCATGCCTGTCTATCGGCGGCGACACCGTGGTCCTGAGCCGCGCAGCGGTCGGGATCGCACGGGGGCGACGCCCGACATCCCGAGTGCGTCAGTCGCGCCACTCTCGTGGATCGACCGCCAGTTCGTCATCGTGAACGTCGAGCGGATCGTGCAGTCCGGCGTGCTCGCCGGTTGCTTCGTTGGCCGCGCGGCGGGCTGTTGCGCGCTGGCCGTCGTCCTCGTAGTGCACCGTCACCGATTGAAAGCCCTTGAACTGTTGCGAGTTGACGGCGTCGAGGTAGGCGCGCTGGTCGGCTTCGGTCAGATCGACGTTGTCCGTGAACGGCGTCAACAGCGCCCGGGGGTAGAGCCGCTTGGTGAGCACGACGTTGATCTCCGATCCGATCACCACGCCGACGGCCGCGAGGAAGATCCAGGCGAGCAGGCCGAGCACGACTGCGAACACGCCGTAGGTGGACCCCGAGTCCTTGACGACGTTCCCCACGAACACAGCGCCGAACACCTGGAGCAGCTGCCAGATGACCGCGGCGACGATCGCCGCGGGGATGTCGACGCGACGGCGCACCTTGCTGGGGCGGAAGATCCTGAACGTCATGATGAACACGGCGACGTTGACGAGTATCGACAGCGCGATCGCCACGACCGTG
>JBKJKR010000609.1:0-4315 GCA_046597135.1 Acidimicrobiales bacterium
CCGGCGCCCCCGTCGTCGTCGCCGTCGGCGCCGCCCCCGCGTCCCTCGATCCCGCCGAAGCGGCGCTCGCGGTGCTGGAACTCGCGCACGGCGTCGAACAGGTGCTTGCGCCGAAAATCGGGCCACAGCACCTCGGTGAAGACCAGTTCGCTGTAGGCGAGCTCCCACAGGAGGTAGTTCGAGATGCGGTACTCGCCCGAGGTGCGCACCATCAGGTCGGGGTCGGGCATGTCGGGCAGGTAGAGGTGCTGCGCGATGGTCTTGTCGGTGATCTTGTGCGCCGGGATGCCCTCTTCGATGATGCGCTTGACCGCGTCGACGATCTCGGCCCGCCCGCCGTAGTTGAAGGCGATCACGAGCGTCATGGTCGTGCAGTGCGCGGTGCGCGCCATCGACTCGTCCATCTGCTTGATGAGCCGCTTCGGCACGCGCCAGTCGCGGCGCCCTGCGAACCGGATGCGCACACCCTTCTCGCGCAGCTCCTCGCGCCGGCGCACCAGGATCGATTCGTTGAAACCCATGAGGTAGCGCACCTCGTCGAGCGGGCGGCGCCAGTTCTCGGTGGAGAACGCGTACACCGTGAGCCACTTCACCCCGAGCTCGAGCGCGCCCTCGACCGCGTCGAACAAGGCCTCTTCGCCGGCCGCGTGACCCTCGGTGCGCTTCAGGCCCCGTTGGGTGGCCCAACGCCCGTTCCCGTCCATCACGCACGCGATGTGCGCAGGCACCCGAGTCAGATCGATGTCGGCGGGGATCACGCTCGAAAGCTACCGCTTCGATTCGGCGGGTCTCGTCACCGCAGCGGAGATTTCGTGTGCCGGTAGCCTGCCCCGATGGTTCTCGCTGACGCTGCACTCACCGCCCTCGACGCGGTCACCGTGCAGCTGCCCGGTGGCGGCGAAGTCCGCGAGGGCCAGCGGGCCATGGCCGCGGCGGTGGCCGACGCCATCGAGTCGGGCCGCCACCTCTTGGTGCAGGCCGGAACGGGTACCGGCAAGTCCCTCGCCTACCTCGTACCTGCGGTGTTGTCCGGCAAGCGGGTCGTCGTGGCCACGGCCACCAAGGCGCTGCAGGACCAGTTGGCCGGCAAAGACCTGCCGTTCCTCGCCACCCACCTCGCCGCGCATCGCGCCACGCCGCTCAGCTGGGCGGTGCTCAAAGGTCGCTCGAACTACGTGTGCCGCCAGCGCCTTGCCGAGCTCGGACGCACCGCCGCGAAGGGCGCACAACTTGGCCTCGACGGCGTCGACAAGCTGGCCGACGCGGCCCGCCCCGACGAACTGCTACGCATCAACTCGTGGGCGGACACCACCGTGACGGGCGACCGCGCCGAGCTCGACTTCGAACCGGCCACGCGCACCTGGGCGGCGGTCAGCGTGGGCGTGCGTGAATGCCCGGGCGCGACGCGCTGCCCCAACGGCGAGTCGTGCTTCGCCGAACGGGCGCGGCGCAACGCGGCCGATGCCGACGTGGTCATCGTGAACCAGCACTTGTTCGCGCTCGATCTCGTGCTCGACGGCATCATCCTCCCCGAGCACGACGTGGTGGTCATCGACGAAGCGCACCAGACCGAGGACACCGTCGCGGCGGCCGCCGGCTGTGAGCTCACCGCGGGCCGCTTCGACGCGCTCGCTCGTGTGTGCGCGGCCATCCTCGAGGACTCCACGCTCATCGCCGATGCCGAAGATGCCGGTCATCGTCTGGCCGACGCCGCGGCCGTGCACCTCGGCACACGCCTCGTCGGCGGCATCAGCGACACCCTCGCCGACGCGGTCAACGCGGCACGCGATCGCGTCGAACGGCTCATGCACGCGTTGCGCGGCGTGCCCGACAACGGCCCGGGCGACGTCGCGGCACGAAAGCTCCGCGCGGTACAGACATCCACCGCGCTCATCGCCGACATCGACACGCTGCTCTTCCCACGCGAAACCGACGTCGCCTGGGTCGAAGGCCGCGCCGAGTTCCCGGTCATCCGCATCGCACCGGTCGATGTCGCGCCCACCATGTCGAGCACGTTGTGGTCGAAGAAGGTGGCCATACTCACCTCGGCCACGCTGCCCAAGAACCTCGCGTTGCGGCTCGGCCTCGACTCGAGCTTCAACTTCGACGAGCTCGATGTCGGAAGCCCGTTCCACTACGAGCAGCAAGCCTTGCTCTACTGCCCGGTCGATCTCCCCGACCCGCGCGCCCCCGGCTATCGCGAGGCGCTGCACGCCGAGCTCGAACAGCTCATCGTCGCCGCAGGGGGTCGCACGCTCGCGCTCTTCACGAGCTGGCGGGCCATGAACGAAGCAGTCGAACACCTGCGTCCACGTCTGCCGTGGCCGGTGCTCGCGCAAGGCGATCTACCGAAGAGCGCGTTGGTCGACGCGTTCAGCGACGACCCACACACCTCGTTGTTCGCCACCATGAGCTTTTGGCAAGGCGTCGACATCCCCGGCGAGACGCTGTCGCTCGTGACCATCGACCGGTTGCCGTTCCCCCGCCCCGACGACCCGCTGCTCGAAGCACGCCGCGAGATCGCCGGGCCGAACGCGTTCCGCGAGATCGATCTGCCGCGCGCCGCCACGCTGCTCGCACAGGGCGCAGGGCGGCTCATCCGCACCGCGAACGATCGGGGCGTGGTCGCGGTGCTCGACGCGCGGCTCGCCAAGAACAAGAGCTACCGGTGGGACATCGTCAACGCGCTGCCCCCCATGCGCCGCACGCGCCATCGCAGCGAGACCATCGCGTTCTTGCGCGAACTACGCGACGCCGACGCTGACGCCTGAGGACCGGTTCAGATGACGCGGTGCAACGTGCCGGTGTGCACGTCGTAGATCGCGCCGTGGAGCGTGATGCCCATAGGCAGCAGCGGCAGGGTGCGCAGCCGTTCCACGTCCTCGCGGACGCTGTCGGCCAAGTCTTCGAACGGCAGGAAGTCCACGTGCCCCGCGTCCTGCCCCGTGGCGAGGCCGACGCGGTTCTGCAGGTCGGCGTTGGTCACGCGGTGCAGACCGCACCCGGTGTGGTGGATCACGAACACCTCGTTCGTGTCCATGACGTGCATCGACAGGATGAGCGAACGGAGCGTGTCGTCGGTGACGCGTCCACCCGCGTTGCGCAGGATGTGGGCGTCGCCGATCTCGAGGTCGAGCATGCGGAACACGTCGAGGCGTGAATCCATGCAGGTGATGACCACCAGCCGCTTGCGGGGCGCGGGAGGCAGGTCGAGTACGGGAATCGTGTTGATCTCGTCACCGTCGAGCACGGGCCGGACGATATGGAAGCGGCCCCGCGATGTCAACGTGGACTTGTCACACCCGCGGGCGGGCGCGAGCGATCAGTAGCCGAGGCGGTCGAGTGACTTGGGCTGGCGCTGCCAGTCCTTTTCAACCTTGACCACCAGCTCGACGAAGGCTCCCTCGGGGAGCTGGGCCCGCACCTTGGTGCCGACCTCTTTGAGGACGAGCCCGCCCTTGCCGATGGCGATGCCCTTCTGCGACTCGCGCTCGACGAGGATCTCGCAGCGGATGCGGGGCCACTCCCACTCGGTGACGCGGGTGGCGATGGAGTGCGGTAGCTCGTCTCGGGTGACAGCCAGCAGCTGCTCGCGCACGAGCTCGGCCACCCAGAACGCTTCGGGCACGTCGGTGACCTGATCGTCGGGGTAGTACTTCGGGCCTTCGGGCATGAGCTCGACGAGGCGCTCGACGAGCACGTCGACGCCCTTGCCGGTGCGGGCCGAGATCGGGAAGTACTCCGCGAACTCGAACCCTGCGGCCTTGGCGAGCTGTTCCATGGTGCGGGTGGGGCCGGCGCCGTCGATCTTGTTCAGCACCACGATGGCACTCTTCGGCAGACGCGACGCGATGAACTCGTCACCCGAGCCGATGCCACGTGCGCCATCGAGGACGAAGCACACCACGTCGACGCCACCGAGCGCGTCCTCGGCCGAGGCGTTCAGCCGTTCGCCGAGCGTGGTGCGCGGTTTGTGGATGCCGGGCGTGTCGACGAAGACGATCTGCGCGTCGGGCCGGGTGAGCACGCCCCGCACCTGCGTGCGGGTGGTCTGGGGCTTGTCGGACACGATCGACACCTTCGTGCCGAGGATCCGGTTGATGAGCGTGGACTTGCCGGTGTTGGGCCGACCGACGAAGGTGACGAATCCGGTTCTCATGCGCGACGCTCCGCGGCCGAGCCGGCGCCCGACGCACCGGCGTTGGCCGTGGAGGCGTTGGCCGCGGCATCGGCGTCGGCCGCGTCGGCGGACTCTTCGGGCGGGGCGGGGGCGATGCGCACTCGCATGATGCGACGCCCCTGCATGCGGTCGACC
>JBKJKR010000016.1:0-3081 GCA_046597135.1 Acidimicrobiales bacterium
CGCATCGCCGACGCCCGCATCGGGCTGTCGGGCGTCGCGTCTGTCCCAGTACGGGCCACGCGGGCCGAAGTCGGCCTGGTCGGTGCGGCTCCGTCCGACGAGACGTTCCTTGCGGCAGCGGCCGACGCGACGGCCGGGCTTGACCCTTCCGACGACATACATGCCACCGCCGCCTACCGCAAGCACATCGCGGGCGTGCTGGTGCGCCGGGCGCTGCGCGCCGCGCACCAGCGCGCCGTCGTCGGATTCGAGCAACCATGACCGAGAACATGTCCTCGACCAGCGCCTCGCAGCCAGTGCGCATCCGCGTCAACGGTGAGCAACGCGAAGCCGTGGTCGAGGCGCGCACCACGCTCGCCGACGTGCTCCGCGACGAGTTCCGCCTCACGGGCACGCACCTCGGTTGTGAGCACGGCGTGTGCGGCGCGTGCACGGTGCTGATCGACGGGCAAGCGGTGCGCTCCTGTCTGGTGTTCGCGGTGCAGCTCGACGGCACCGAGGCATCCGTGGTCACCGTGGAAGGGCTGGGCACACCCGATGCGATGCATCCGGTGCAACAGGCCTTCTACGAAGCCATGAGCTTCCAGTGCGGCTACTGCACGCCTGGTTTCGTGTGCAGCACGGTGGCCTTCCTCGACGATTGGCGCGCCGCGGGGCGACCACCGCTCGACGAGCACGATCTCCGGGTCGCGCTGTCCGGGAACCTGTGTCGATGCACCGGCTATCAGAGCATCGTCGACGGCTTGGCGCTCGCGGTCGAGCGCATCGCCGCCGACGAGGCACCAGCGGACTGACCCTGCGCCGGTGGGTAGGTGCCCGCCTGCTCAGGTGGGCAGGCCGTTGCCGACCGGACGCGTGACCCCGAGCTCGTCGAGCTTGAGGATGAAGTCGTCGTCGTGGCCCAGGCCGCGGAGCACCTCGGCCGTCTGCTGCCCGTTGTCGGGCGACGGGGCGAGCGGGATCGGCGCCGCACTGAAGCACACGGCCGGCCCGGCGCGCCAGATCCTCGGCATGCCCGGTTGTTGGGTCTCGACCGAAGCGCCGACCGCGCGAGCGTGCTCGTCGTTCAGCATGAAGTTGCCGTGCTCGATGCCGTCGGCGCGCACCGCAGGGATCGACCGCTCGGCCATGACAGCGAGCACCTCGTCGGAAGAGCGCCCGCCGATCGTGGACTCGCGCGCTGCGGTGGTCGGGCCGGCGAACGCGTCGAACGCAGACCGTTGATCGTCGGTGGTCGCCTCGACATAGATCCAACCATCGGCCGTGGCGTAGAGCCGCTCGTGGTCACCGAACCCGTGTTGGCCGGCGTCGACGAACCGGTCGACCTTGCCGTCGTAGGTGGCGCCCCATTCGCTCACCGCATAGGCCATGGACGTGAGCATCACGGTCTCGACGTACTGGCCACGACCGGTGCGCTCGCGGCCTTGCAGGCCGATCATGATGGATGCGGTGGTGGCGAGTGCTGACGCAGGGTCGGCGTAGGTACGGTTGATCGGCGGATTCGTGCTGCCCGCCTCTATGAACCCGGCGCCCGAGATGGCGTTGGGCGACGAGTGGAAGCCGGCCTTGCTCGACCACGGTCCGAACGTGCCGAAACACGATCCGTAGACGTACACGAGGCGAGGGTTGCGTTCGATCAGCTCGGCGAAGCCGATGCCGAGTCGTTCGGGTGTGCCGGGGCGGAAGTTGTGGATGAACACGTCGGCCTGGTCGACGAGCTCGTGCATGACCGCACGCCCCTCGTCGGTCTTGAGGTCGAGGGTGACCGACTCCTTGCCGACCATGGCCTTGACGTAGGACGTGGTCCAGTTGCGACGCCCTGGGTCACCCGCGTTGGGTTCGACCTTGATGACCCGCGCCCCGGCCTCGGCCAGCAGCGTCGACGAGAACGGCGTGGCGTAGAAGTACCCGCACTCGACGATGGTGATGCCCTCGAGCGGCAGCCGCTTCAACGGCGCGGCATCGGGCTGCGGCGGACGGAGCCGTTCGCGCGCCGACGCAAGAATCCGCTCGGTGTGCGCGCCCAGCGCCGGCGCGGCCTTGCCGATGATGCTCGGCGTGTCGGAAAGGTTGGCCAACGGCCCGACCTGGCGGGTGGTGCCCACAACGGGGTCGACGACCTCTTTCGACCGATCGTTCGCCACGTTCTGAGCGTGCACGAGGTACTCGGGTGCGGTGAGGAACGGATCGGCACCGATGTCGCGGGTGGAGAACAGCTCCATCCACTCGTCGGCGGTGCGCGTGCGCATCCGGGCGCGGATGAGGTCGGCCACTTCGTCGAGGCGCTCCTCGCTCGGGAAGAGGTCGGGGATGTGCGGCAGGTCGGGTTCCTCGAGCAGCCAGTCGAGCTCGAGCGCCTTCAGCCACTCGCGGAAGTGTCGTTGCTGACGGCTGCACATCTGGATGAACCGCCCATCGGCGGTGGGCGCAGTCATGAACGGCACGCGCATGACGCCGAAGACCTGCCCGGGGGCCGACGGCATGCTCGTGCGGTTGCCGTGGCCACTGGTCATGTCGTAGGTGGACAAGGCGTGCAGCAGGCTGGTGCTCACGTGCTGGCCGTGGCCGCTTCGGGCCACCTCGAGCAATGAAGCGAGCACCGCCTCGACCGTGAGCATCGCCGCCCCGAAGCTGGCGATCGGTACCGGCGTGAAGATGGGTCCGGGGCGGTAGCCGTTGGTCGATGCCATGCGACCGGTGACCGCGGCGAGCATGCCATCGGTGCCCGGCAGGTGCGACAACGGACCGCCTTCGCCGAAGCCGTCGATGGTGGCCACCACCAGCGCGGGAAAGGCGTCGCTGAGCGTGGGTCCGTCGAGCCTGAGGCGGGCACGAGTGGCCGCCGAGAGCGCGACGATCACCGCGTCGCTCGTCGCGAGGATCTCGTCGAGCTCGGCGCGGCCCACCGTGTCGTCGAGGTCGAGCACGACGCTCTTCTTGCCGCGGTGCCAAACCACGTGACCCGGGCGCGCACGATCCCGGCTGCCACCTGGGCGTTCGATCTTCACCACCTCGGCACCGTTCTCGGCCATCACCATGCCGGCGAACGCAGCCGCGGGCCCTGATCCGATCTCGACGATG
>JBKJKR010000212.1:0-3478 GCA_046597135.1 Acidimicrobiales bacterium
TGCTCGGTGTGCACTGGCTGACCGACGTGGTGGCCGGGCTCGGGCTTGGATGGGGCTGGTTCGCCGTCAGCTCGATCGTCTTCGGTGGCCGTCTGCTCCAGTTCGGTCGGCCGGTGGCCAAGCTCGAGGAGCAGGCGGGCGGAAGCGTCGGTGCGGCACCCGCCTAGCACTGCCGCCGATGGGGTGATCTGTGCCGGGGTGATCGACGCCGCGCCGGCCGCGGACGGCGCGCTCACCCACAGCGCGCCTGGATCGATGCTCACACAGAGGTTTCGCTCTGGTTCGGGCGCCGCCATCGATCTCGTACCTCGTCGGTCGGTGCATGAACGTCGATCGGTGCATGAACACGGTCGCCTTGCGGCCTCGCGTCATGTTGACCAGCGGGGACTGGTCGGGACGACGGGCCGGTGGGGCCCACGGGTGCGGCGGGCGTGTCGTGGGTACGGTGGTCGCCATGCCGGTGCGTGATGTCGTCGTGGTCGGTGCGGGGCTCAGCGGACTCGTGGCCGCCCGGCGGCTCTCGGAGGCCGGCGTGCGGGTACAGGTCCTCGACAAGGGACGTGGGGTGGGTGGCCGTCTCGCGACGCGCCGCATCGGCGACGCCCGCGTCGATCACGGCGCGCAGTTCTTCACGGTGCGCGGCGAAGCCTTCGCCGCCGTGGTCGACGAGGCGCGGCGGGCCGGTGTGGTCCAGGAGTGGTGCCGCGGCTTCGGCGAGACCGACGGCTTCCCCCGGTACCGGGCCACGAATGGCATGGCGCAGTTCGCGAAGTGGTTGGCGCGGGGGCTCGACGTGCGCACCGGTGTGCGGGTGACCGACCTCGGCGACCATCCGGCCGACGCATACGTGGTCACCGCACCTATACCGCAAGCGTTGGCGATCCTGGCGTGGTCGAACCGGTTGCCCGCGCCGGACCTTGCCGATCAGCTCGCCAAGTTCACCTACAACGCGACGCTGGCGCTGCTGGTCGTGGTCGACCGCGATCCGGGGTTGCCGGATCCTGGCGCGATCCAGCAACCCGACCATCCGGTGTTCACGTTCATCGCCGACAACCGCGCCAAGGGCGTGTCCGACACACCTGCGGTGACGTTCCATGTGAGCAACGCGGCGTCGCGCGAGCGGTGGGCGTCGGCCGACGATGCGTTGCGCACCATGCTCCTCGCAGAGGCCGCCGCGTGGCTGGGCGATGCGCGCGTGGTCGATGCCCAGCTGATGCGATGGCGCTATGCGGGGCCCACCGTGCCGTGGCCGGCTCCGTGTCTGGTCACGGGCGACGACCCGCAAACGGTGGTGCTCGCCGGCGACGCGTTCGACGGTCCGAAGATCGAGGGCGCGTTCCGGTCGGGTCTGGCCGCCGCCGACGCCTTGCTCGAGCGCTGACCCTCTTCGACGAGCCTCCCGCACCTCGGCCTGGAACGTGGCCGCGTGGTTCATATCGATCTCCTCACCTCGTGAACCACGCAGGTTGATCCATTGGTGGCGGGATAGCTTCTCCGTCGAAGCGATGGTGCTCGCGCAAAGGGGTGGGTCATGGCGTTGAAGGTCGTCGGTGCCGGTGTCGGTCGAACGGGAACGAACAGCCTCAGGCTGGCGCTCGAGCAGCTCCTGGGCGGGAAGTGCCACCACATGTTCGAGGTCCTGTCCAACGCCGATGCTCGCGGCCGCGAATCCGGACGCCCTTGTCCTGCTATCAGTGCGAGATCCCGAAGCGTGGTATCGGAGTGCGTCGAACTCGATCTTCTTGATCTTCGATGCTGCGCCGCCGGAGCTGAAGCCGTGGCTCGAAACCGTGCGCTCGTTGCTCACCGAGTGGTTCTGCAGCCGCTTCGACGATGCCACGGCGATGATGGACGCGTTCGAGCGGCACAACGCTGCGGTGCGCGAGGGAGTGTCACCGTCACGGCTGCTCGAGTGGACCCCGACTGATGGCTGGGATCCGATCTGCGAACGTCTCGGCGTCGAAGTGCCCGACGTTCCGTTCCCCATGACCAACGCGCTGAACGACTGGCGCGCCGGCTTCGGCATGCCACCAGTGGCCTGACGTCGTCCACCGAAGGAGGCGAACCTCGTTGGTCCTTGCGGTGGTTCCGAGTCGGCGCGAACTGGGGACCGGTAGGCCGTGGCCAAGGTTTTCGAAGTGCGCTCGGAGGGACTTGAACCCCCAACCTTCTGATCCGTAGCCCCGGTTCGGTGCTGCCGTCGGGTGACGGTTCGTCCTCGCCGGTGTGGTTGCGAGCGACGCTACCAGCGCCTTCGCGATCCGGTCATCGCGCGCGGTGCCGGGGCGTCCGATGCCGTCCGCCAAAGTTGGTTAGCGCGTGGTTAGCGCGCGGCGGGTCGGAGGTCCTTCCACTTCCATGGTGCTCGAGCGACGAGCAGCTCGGGGTCACCGGTCCAGAGGACGGCGTCGTTCGTGATGGCGAACGCGGCGGCGAACGCGTCGGCGTAGGACATCGCGTGGTCGGCCTTGATGCCCGCGGCGTCGATGACGAGTCGTTCGTCGGGTAGCCGTACGTCCACGGCGAGACGGAGGTCGCGCACGGTGTCGGCGGCCTCTTGCTCGCCGCGGCGCCGGCGCAGCACGTAATAGACCTCGCCCAGGTTGATCCAGGACATGAGTGGCCGCTGCTCGTCGAGCAGTTTGGCGACGCGAGTAGCGGCCGTGCCGGTGTCTTCGAGGTACCGCATGACGGCCCAGGAGTCGAGGACGACGGTCAACGGCGGTCCTCGCGGGCGCGGTCCGCGGCACGTTCTGCGAGGAGATCGTCGGTGAGGGACAACCCGCGGAAGCGGCCGCGCAGCGGTGGGGTTTGCCGCGTGGGGCGCAGTGCGACGTGGTCGCCGTCCCGCCAGAAGCTGACCTCGTCACCTGGTTCGATCCCGAGTTCGTCGCGCAGCTCCTTCGGGATGACGACCTGGCCCTTGGGGCCGACACGATGAGTCATACCGCTGAGTATAACTGGGGTCGGGGCCACACCCCGCAAGCCCTCGCTGGTCCGGGGGGTCACTCGGGCGCCGACCGGCGGTGTTCTTCGACGAGCTGGCGGCCGCGTGCTTCGATCTGGGCGCGGAACTCGGGGGACAGCTCGTTGAGGTCGTACACGAGACTTGCGTTGAAGGCGGCGGAGCGTTGCTCCGGCGTCATCTGTTCGAGCTCGTGTGCAGTGATGATCTTCGGTCGCTCGGCCACGACGGGAAGCTACCCGCAGTGCCTCGGGGCCGGGCGCCGGCCGACTGATCCGCGCATTCTGCTCCTTCGATCTGTGCGGCGAACGCTGGACGACGCCTGTCCCATAACGGCAGTTATGCCGGTGATCGTGTCAAGTATCTGCGGGTTATGCCGGTGATCGGCCGGGCCCGCAGGGTCCGGCCGATCGGTGGTCAGGGTTGTTGTTCGAGGCGTTCGAGGGGCCGGCCGTAGAGCTCGACGCGGGTGGCCTGTCCGTGACGGGCCGCGTGGTCGTGTTGGGCACGCAG
>JBKJKR010000238.1:0-5535 GCA_046597135.1 Acidimicrobiales bacterium
CTTGGAGGCGACGGCCAAGAACGCAGTGACCGGCGTGGGTGCACCCTCGTAGGTGTCGGGGGCCCAGGTATGGAAGGGGAACGCCGAGACCTTGAAGGCGAACCCGATGATCACGAAGAGGACGCCGATGACCACGGTGGGGCGCACATCGTCACCCGAGATGCCCGCGGCGACGTCGGTCAGCAGCGTGCTGCCCGAAGCACCGAACACCAGCGACATGCCGTACAACATGATGGCCGAGGCGAACACGCCCATCAGGTAGTACTTGATGCCGGCCTCGTTGCTCTTGAGGTCGCGCTTGCGCCAGGTGGCGAGCATGTACGCCGGGATCGACAACAGCTCGAGGGCCACGAAGATCGTGAGCAGGTCACGGGCCGAGCACATGATCACCATGCCGAGCAGCGACGAGAGGGTGAGCGCGTAGAACTCGTTCTCCCAGTAGTCGCCCTCGGCGATGTAGTTGGTGGCGAGCAACACGACCACGTAGCCCGACAGCAGGAACATCGCCTTCAGCACGAGCGCGAAGTTGTCGACCACGAACGCCCCACCGAACATCGAGCGGTCGACGCCGTCGTTGGCGAGCCACAGGATCGGGATCATGGCGCCGAGCAACGTGGCGCCCGCGATGACCGAGATGTAGGGCTTGATCTTGTCGAGCGCGATGGCGTCGAGGAGGATCACCAACACCGCGCCCGCGGTGAGGACGATCTCGGGCGCCAGCGCCGCGAAGTCGATCTTTGGTGCGCTGAATGCGACCTGGGCCAGCACGGGCTTACTTCCCTCGTTCGGCGTGGAGCAGGTCGGCGAGCTCCGGGCAGGTCGGGCCCTTGTCGTCGACGAGACAGGTGGCCAGGCTCTTGCCCACGGCGGCGTCGGTGGACTTGAACATCATGCCGGGGTACACACCGAGGGCCACGATGAGCACGATGAGCGGCGCCCACGCGAGGCCCTCGCTCACGTGCATGTCGTGCACGTGCTCGTGGTCGTCACCCTGGGTCTTGCTCGGCCCGAATGCCGTGCGTTGGAGCAACCACAACAAGTAGCCGGCGGCGAGCACGGTGCCGAGGGCCGACACGACCATGAACACCCGGTAGAGCTCGACGTTCAGACCGTGCGCCGGGCTGTAGGCGGAGAGGATGGCCGGGAACTCACCCCAGAAGCCGGCGAGGCCGGGTAGACCGAGCGAGGCCATGACGCAGAGGCCGAGCAGCCAGCCCATCTTCGGGGCGTCGAGCAGCAGGCCGCCCAGCTTCGAGATCTCGAGGGTGTGGTAGCGCTCTTTCACCGAACCGGCGATGAAGAACAGCATGCCGGTGATGAGACCGTGGGCGACCATGCCGAAGATCGCGGCGTTGATGCCGAACTGGGTGAGCGTGGAGATGCCCAGCATCACGAAACCCATGTGGGCCACCGACGAGAACGCGATGAGCCGCTTCATGTCGGTCTGGGCGAGACACCCGAGCGCGCCGTAGATGATGCCGATCACCGCGAGCACACCGATGAGGGGTGCCACCTTGACCGCCGCGGCGGGCAGGATCGGGATGGCGATGCGCACGAAGCCGTAGGTGCCGAGCTTCAGGAGCACGGCGGCCAGGATGACCGAGCCGACGGTGGGCGCCTGGGTGTGGGCGTCGGGCAACCAGGTGTGGAACGGGAACATCGGGACCTTGATGCCGAAGCCCATGAACATGCCGAGGAAGATCAGCACCTGGGTGCTCAGGGCGACGCCCTGCAGGGCGGTCGGCAGCGCACGCATGTCGAAGGTGTGCGGGTCGGCGAGGAAGAACATCGCGAGGAAGCTGAGGATCATCAGCGCCGAGCCGAACAGCGTGAACAGGAAGAACTTCAGCGACGCATACGAACGGTTCTCGCCGCCCCACACTGCGATCATGAAGAACATCGGGAGCAGGACCACTTCGAAGAAGACGAAGAACAAGATGAGGTCCTGCGCCACGAACGACCCGAGCATGCCCGTCTCGAGCAGCAGGATGAGGGCAAGGAACGCCTTCGGGTTGTGCGGCTCGGGGAAGTGGTTCCAGCTGTAGATGATGCACAGCGGCACGATGAGCAACGTCAGGAGGAACAACGGCAACGAGATGCCGTCGAGCCCCACGATGTAGCGGGAGCTGATCGCGTCGATCCACTCCTTGTCGACCAGGTACTGCAGCCGGGGCGTGTCGCCGAAGTCGAAGTTGACCAGCAATGCGATGCCGAAGCCGCCTGACACGAGCGACACCAGCAGGGCGACCTGCTTGTACAGGTCCTCGCCCCACGACTTCGGGATGAGCATGACGACGAGCGCGCCGATCACCGGCACGAACACCGCAATGCTGATTCCCCAGGTTTCCAGGAAGTCCATGTTCTGTTCTTTCCCTTGGCTTCGCGCTACGTGGTGAGGAGGATGAGGAAGATGCCCGCGAGGACCGTTGCACCACCGAAGAGGAGCACGGCGTACTGCTGGATCTTGCCGGTCTGGATGTGGCGCAGCTCTTCGCCGGCACCGCTCGAGAAGGTGCCGGACGCGTTGACCGCTCCGTCGACGACCTTCTGGTCGAAGTAGGTATAGAGGAACTTTCCGCCGATGACGGACCCCTTGCCTACCGCGTTGACCGTGGCGTCGATGGCGTGCTGGTTGAACCAGTACGTGGCCCGGGCGATGGGGCCCTTGATGCCGGCGACGATCACGTTGTTGTACAGGTGGTCGAGGTAGTACTTGTTGACGAGCAGCGTGTGGAACGCCTTGGCCGGTCGGGACCACGTGGTGATGCCGTCGGGCAGCTCGGTGAGCTTGCGCCCCTCGGCACGCGATCGGGTCTCGACCTTGCGGTAGTAGGCGTACGCCGCGGCGACCCCGCCGAGGGCGATGGCGCTCGACACGATGGCCAAGAGGTAGCTGGGCTTGGCGTGCGCGACGTCGGGGAAATAGGCCCCGATGGGCTCGACGTAGTGGCCGAACCGCTCCTGCCATCCGGTTGGATGCTTGGCGTCACCGGCGCCGAACACGCCGGGCGGCAGGTTGAGGAAGCCGGCCCCCACCGCGAACACCGCGAGGATCATGAGCGGAACGGTGATGCGGGGCCCGTTCTCGTGCGGATGGCTGTGACCGCGGTACTGCCCGAAGAAGGTGAGGTAGATCACCCGGGTCATGTAGGCCGCGGTCATGGCGGCACCGAGCATGCCCATGATGAGCATGGCGTAGTACGTGCCGTTGCCGTTGGTCTGGGGCCAGCCACCGGTACCGGCGAGGATCTCATCCTTCGACCAGAACCCGGCCAACGGGAAGATGCCGGCCAAGGCGCCCGTGGCGATGACGAAGGTCCAGAAGGTGCGGGGCATGACCTTGCGCAGCCCGCCCATCTCGGCCTTCATGTCGAAGCTGTGGTGACACGCATGGCTGACCGAGCCGGCGCCGAGGAACAAGCACGCCTTGAAGAACGCGTGGGTGAACAGGTGGAAGACCGCCGCCGTCCAGGCCCCGACACCGAGCGCCATGACCATGTAGCCGAGCTGGCTGATGGTCGAGTACGCGAGCACCTTCTTGATGTCGTTCTGTACGAAGGCCAGCATCGCGCCCCCGAGGAGCGTGACGGCGCCCACCAGCGCCAAGAGGTTGATGCTCGAGCCGGGGATGGAGAGGCCGTAGAAGAACACCGGGTAGAGCCGGGCCACCATGAAGACGCCCGCCACGACCATGGTGGCCGCGTGGATGAGCGCCGACACAGGCGTGGGGCCGGCCATGGCGTCGGGCAACCAGGTGTGCAGGATGAACTGACCCGACTTCGACGCCACTGCGGCGATGAGGCAGCACGACGCGACCAGCAGCAGGAAGTGCCGGATCTCGCCGGACTTGGCCATCTCGTTGATCTTCACGATGTCGAAGCTCTTGCCCGCGGCGAAGTACAGGATCGTGACGCCGATGATGAGGCCCACGTCGCCGACGCGGTTGGTGAGGAAGGCCTTGAGGGCCGCGTCGGAGTTGGGCTTTTCTTCCCACCAGTGACCGATGAGGGCGAACGAGCAGACGCCCACCAGCTCCCAGGCGCACAAGAGCATCAACGTGTTCTCCGCGATGACGAGCGTGAGCATCGACGCCGTGAAGAGGCTGAGGAACGCGAAGTAGTGGGTGTAGCGACGGTCGCCGTGCACGTAGTCGGTGGAGTAGATGTGCACGAGGAGGGAGATGAGCGTGACGACCACGAGCATCATCACCGAGAGGCCGTCGACGAGCGTGCCGACCTTGACCTCGGTGCCTTCGTTCTCGTACCAGGTGACCGCGTTGCGCACCGGCGACACCGAGACGTGTTCTTCCTCCGCGGCCGCCGCTTCACCGCCGGCCGCGGCACCGGTCTCGGCCGCGAACGACCCGCCGCCCGCAGTACCTACGGACAACGCCTGCTCGTCGGACTCGGTGGCGTGGTGCGCGTCGTTGACGTGCTGGATCCACTGCACCCCGGCGATGGCCGACAGCACGAAGGCCGCGGACACGGCAGCGATGCCGATCCAGTGGCCCTTGCCCGGTGTGCGCTTGCCGATGAGGAGGATCAGCAGGAACGACATCGCGGGGATGAACGGGATGATCCACACGTTGCGGAGCATCCATCCGCCGCCCGAGGCGGAGGAGGTTTCGGCGGCTAGCAGTAGGGCGTTCACGCTCAGCCCTTCATGAGATCGACTTCAGTGAGGTCGATGCTCTTGCGGTTGCGGTACAGGAGGAGAACCATGGCGAGCCCCACGCCGACCTCGGCGGCGGCGATGGCGATGACGAACAGTGCGAACACCTCACCGGCCACGGTGCGGTTGAACGCCCCGAACGCCACGAGATTGATGTTGACCGCGTTGAGGATGAGCTCGACCGACATGAGCACGAGCACCGCGTTGCGTCGTGCGAGGACGCCGTAGACGCCGATGCAGAACAGCGCGGCGGCGAGCAGGAGGAACTGGTTGAGGAGCATCTCAGTCCTTCCTGGCCACGACGATGGCACCGATGAGCGCGGCGAGGAGCACCATCGACACGACCTCGAACGGGATCAGGTACTGGGAGAAGATGGAGTCGCTCACCATGGCGGTGGTGGTGGGCGACGCGATGTCGACGTGGGTGTCGCTGTAGTCGTCGACGACCGCCCACGCCATGACCCCGAAGAGCAGCACGCCGACCAGGGCCGCCATGATGCGGTGCTCGCGAGCGACCGTTTCGTCCTCGCCGAGCTTGGCCCGGGTGAGCATGATGCCGAACAAGAACAGCACGATGACCGCACCGATGTAGACGAGCACCTGGGTGACCCCGATGAACTCGGCCCCGAGCAACAGGAACTGGGCGGCCACACCCGCCAGCACGATGACCAGGTAGAGCGCGGCGTGCACGACGTTCTTGGTGGAGACCACGCGCCAGGCCGACACCAGCATGACCGCGGCGATGATGCCGAACGCGATGTTCTGCGCGACGAACAGGTCGTCCCCGTCGGGGTTCGCCTGCGCGAGGAGGGTGGCCAGCATCAGCGCGGCACCTTCTTGACCTTGGCCTGGCTACCGGCCTCG
>JBKJKR010000303.1:0-3461 GCA_046597135.1 Acidimicrobiales bacterium
ATCCGCGGTGTCGACGACTTCCGCGCTGCCAACCCCCAGGTGGTCATCCACGATGTGCAGTACGCGGACCTGGTCACCGATCCGCTGGCCACGATGCGCGAGGTGTATGCGGCGTTCGGCGACGAGCTCGACGGCCCGGCGCTCGACGCCATGCGCACGCACGTCGAGTCGAACCGCAAAGGCCGCTTCGGTCGACACGGCTACGACCTCACCGAGTTCGGCCTCGACGCCGGCGCGATCGCCGATCGTTTCGGCGGTTACGTCGAGCGGTACGACATCCCGCTCGAACGCGCCCGCTGAGCGTGGGCTATGGCGTTGCGGGCTTCTCGCTGCCCAGGGACTTCACGCGCTGGCGCTCCTGCGCGATCTTGAGGATCACGCGCTCGCCGATGGTCGCCGTGGGGTATGGGTGGCCCACGTAACGGTTGCTGAGCACATCGATGTGCGCACGGGCATCGTCCCCGGTCACACACTCGACGACGCGCCCACGGACCTCGGCGTAGTGGTAGGGATCGTCGCGATCCCAAATGGTCACCGTGACCCGGGGGTCGCGCAGCACGTTGTGGTACTTCGCCCGGTGCGTCTCGGTGTTGATGAGCAGGTGCTCGTCGTCGCAGTCCACCCACATCACGTGTGTCATGGGTTGGCCGCTCGGCAGCAAGGTGGTGAACGCGGCGAAGTTCGCGTGCTTCGCCAAGGACCTCGCCGGTTCGTCGATCACACTCGCTCCTTGGTCGATCTACAGTCGGGGAGAGGCGAGTTTCGCATACGGCTCGTCGTCATCGGCAGGCGCTCGGGGGAGCACGGATGATCACGCTCGGCACGCAGCTGCCCGAATATCTCATCGGCCACGACCACGGCGCGTTCGCCGCCTTCGTCACGGGACTCGAGGAGCTGGGGTATGGCTACGTGACCATCGGCGACCACGTGCTCGGCGCCGACCTGAGCGTGCGACCGGAGTGGCGCGTGCGAAACGGGCGTGTTCCCATGTACGACCACACGGTGCCGTGGCACGAGCCGCTCGTCCTCTTCGGCTATCTCGCAGCGATCACCTCGACCCTCGAGCTGGCGACCGGCATCCTCGTCTCGCCGCAGCGCCAGACCGCGCTGCTCGCAAAGCAGGCGGCCGAGGTCGACATCTTGTCGGGGGGCCGGCTGCGCCTCGTGGTGGCCACGGGTTGGAACGACGTCGAGTTCGAAGGGCTCGGCGTCGATTTCGCGAGTCGTGGCAAGATCTTCGAAGAGCAGGTCGTGCTGCTCCGCAAGTACTGGACCGAAGCGCTGGTCACCTACCACGGTCGCTTCCACACCGCCGAGGCCGTGGCCATCACCCCGTTGCCGGTGCAGCGCCCGATCCCGCTGTGGTTCGGTGGTCAGTCGCCGGTGGTGCTGCGCCGCACCGGTCGCCTTGCCGACGGCTGGTTCCCTTACTACGGCTACTTCAACGAGGAGACGATCCGGGCCGATCTTGCGATCATCCACGACAACGCGCGCGCCGCGGGACGCGACCCATCGGCGATCGGGCTCGAGGGATCCGTCTACTTCGTCGAGGAGGCCAACGAACGTGTGCCGGGCGATCGACTCCCGCCGGTTACGCTCGACGAGTGCGTCGAGTACGCGCTCGGGTGGAAGGCGCTCGGCGCCACCCGCTACTGGGTCACCGCGCCGTGGGCCGACATCGGCCCCGACGAGATGGGCGTGCGCGACGCCGGCCACGCCAAGAGCGGCGTCGACGCACGCCTCGCCGCCCTCAGCGCGTTCAAAGACGCGATCGGCCCCGACTTCTGATCGGTGGGTCGGCCCCGCGTCGCTTCTGGGTCGCCTCGCGCGCGTCGGGGTGTTCGTTCGGCGACCCAGAAGGTGGGGCGGGTGGGCGACGGGCGGGTTCAGGTGGTGCGGAACACGGGGAAGGTCCACTCGCCGCGTGCGACGAAGACGACCTCGACCGGCGCGCCGACGACGATGGCCGTCGAGGGGGAGTCGACGATGCTCGTCATCAGGCGCGGGCCTTCGTCGAGCTCGACGATCGCGGGCACGTACGGGAGGCTCGCGCCGAACGGCGCAAGGTCGTTCTCGCGCACGACCGAGAACGTGTAGAGCGTGCCGCGACCGGTGACCTGGCGCCACGTGACCTGGTCGCTCCAGCAGAGCGGGCACGCCGGCCGCGGCGGGAAGTGGTCGCGTCCGCACGCTGCGCAGGCCCGCACGAGCAGACGGTTCTGGCGGCAGGCCTGCCACCAGGGTTCGGTGAACACGTCGGCGATCGGTGGCACCCACGGCACGGTGGCAGCCGACGGCGCATCGAACGCGGCCGACGGTTCAAATGGCGGGTTCATCTCAGTCGACCCCCAGGATCATGGTGGACGCCGAGCTCATCCATCCACCGGTGCCGTTGACGCACGCCAACCGGGCCTCGGCGACCTGGCGCGCTGCGGACTCGCCGCGCAGTTGGCGGACCGCCTCGACGATGAGGAACATCCCCCGCATGCCGGGGTGACATGCCGACAGCCCGCCGCCGTCGGTGTTGGTGGGTAACCGACCACCGATGCGCAGCGTTCCCCCCTCGGCGAACGCGCCCGCTTCGCCGGGCTTGCAGAAGCCGAGACCTTCGAGGGTGAGCAGCACGGTGATCGTGAACGAGTCGTACAGCTGGCAGATGTCGATGTCGGCCGGGGTCACGCCGGCCTGCGCGAACGCATCGCGGCCCGATCGGATGCACGCCGACTCGGTGAAGTCGGGCCATTCACTCATGGTCACGTGCGATACGGCCTCGCCGGTGCCGAGGATCCACACCGGCGCCTTGGCCAGGTCGCGTGCCCGATCTTCGGCCGCGAGCACGACAGCGCCGCCGCCATCGGAACGGATGCAGCACTGCAACTTCGTGAGCGGATCAGCGATGGGGCGCGAGCCGAGCACGTCGTCGATGGTGATGGGCTCTCGGTAGTACGCCTCGGGGTTGTCCGCGGCGTTGGCGCGCGCCGACACCGCGACCTCGGCGAGCTGTTCGATGGTCGTGCCGTACTGGGCCATGTGGCGCTGTGCGGCCATCGCGTACTTCGACACGAGTGTGTGGCCGTACGGCGAGTCGAACTGGAGGTTGTCGCGGGCGCCGAAGTTGAGGTTCGACGTCCGCACACCGCGCTTGAGGTCGGCGCGCGTCGTGGACGCGTAGCTGAGCACCACGACGTCGACGAGCCCGAGCGCGATCGCGCTGGCCGCGTGCCGGCTCATGAACTCCCACGTGGATCCCCCGACCGTGGTCGACTCGACGTGGCGGAGCCGTTGCGAGAGTCCGACGTACTCCGCGACCTCGATCGGTGACAGCACACCGGTGCCGGTCGAGCACAGACCGTCGACGTCGTCGCGGGTCAGGCCCGCGTCGGGCTCTCCGATCTCGGCCGCGTCGACGACAAGACCGAGCTCCAACTCCATCAACAAGCCATCCGCCGAGCGGTCGCCGA
>JBKJKR010000393.1:0-3945 GCA_046597135.1 Acidimicrobiales bacterium
CTTGGCCCGGTAGGTGGAAGGCACCTTGTCGAGCACGGACGTGGGCAGCACGTCGGCAACTTTGGACTTCGTGAGCGCACCGAGCGCCCCGGCGTCCTGGGAGAAGAAGACGTCGGCCTGGGTGGCCTTGCCCTCGGTGAGGATCTGCCCGGCCAGTGCGCCGGAGTCGCCCGTGCGGAACTCCACCTTGACCCCGGTGGCCGCAGTGAACTTCTCGAAGAGCGGCTTGATGAGCGTCTCGTTGCGGCCGGAGTACACGGTGATCGTGCCGCTCGGCTTGACGGTGGTGGTGGGTGCGGCGGCGGTGGTGCTCGGCGAGGAGGCACCGGTCGTGGAGTCGGACGCCGACGTGGACCCACCGTCGTCGCCGCACGCCGCGGCGAACACGGTGGCGGCGAGCAGGGTGGCGACCACGGCCAGCGAGCGGCGGTGGCAGTGTCGGGTGCGCATACGGGAACCTCGGTCGGTGATACGGGGATCAGAAGGCCCCATTGTCTCCGTAAGGTATCCCTAATGCAAGCTGGACGCTAGGTATGCCTAACGCGTCCGTCGATCCGTCCTTTTCGGGCCGGTCCTGTTCGCCGTCGGGTAGCAGCGCCTCGGGCATCAGCGCATCCTTCATCAGCTCTGTGCGACGCGTGCCGCCGCGTCCTTCTTCAGCTCGCCCTTGGCCACCTTGCCGCCAGAAGCGCGCGGCAACGCGTCGGTGATGAACAGGTACTCGGGGTACCACTCCTTCGAGATGCCGCGGGCGATCAGGTGCTCGCGCAGCTCGTCGAGGGTGAGCGAGGCACCGCTGTGCAGTTCGACGAAGGCGGCGACGCGCTCGCCGAAGACGGGGTCGGGCGCGGGCACGACCGCCACCATGGACACCGCTGGGTGGGTGGCCACCTCGTCCTCGACCGCGGGTGCGCTGATGTTCTTGCCGCCGCGGATGATGAAGTCGCTGGTGCGGCCGACGACGCTCAGCCAACCTTCGGGGTCGATCTCGACGACGTCGCCCATGAGCATCCAGCCGTCGTCGGTGAAGAGCGTCGCGTTGGCGTCGTCGTCGTCGTAGTAGCCGATGGTGGTCGCCGGGCCCTTGCACGCGGGCACGCCGCGTCCGACGTCGCCCTCGATGCGTTCGCCCTCGGGGGTGTAGAGGCGGACGTTCATCTCGGCCATGATGCGGCCCGTGGTGGTGAGGCGCTTCGACGTGGGGTCATCGATGGATGTGCCGCTCAACGTGCCGGTCTCGTTCGACCCGTAGAAGTTCATCACCATCGAACCGGTGCGCTGCTCGAACTCGCGAGCGCGGGCCTCGGGGATGGCTTCGCCGCCGGTGAACATCACGCGCAGCGACGACACGTCATGGTCGGCGAGCTCGGGGAGGTTGAGCATCATGATGAACTGCGTGCTCACGCAGCACAGCACGGTGACCCGCTCGCGTTCGATGATCTCGATCATCTTGCGGGGCGAGAAGTGATCCATGATCGCGCACGGTGCGCCGAGGATCGTCGGGGTGAAGTGTCCGGTCCACAACCCGAAGCCGAACGGGGCCGGTACCACCGACATGAACACATCGTCGGCGCGCAGCTCGCCGAGCTCGGCGGCCTTCTTGTGGAAGTAGAACCAGCGGTTCTCGAACTGCATCACGCACTTCGGGAGACCGGTGGTGCCCGAGGTGCTGTTGAGCAGGAAGAGCTCGTTCGGGCCGAGACGTTGGGCGTCGATGGATGCGCGGAGGTTGGCGGGCCTCGACAACGCCTTGTCGCCGTTCATGACCGCGATGGCCGCGTTGGTGCTGGGGCCGCGCAGGACGATGTGGTGCTCGAGCGTGGGCACCGCCTCGCGCAGCCGAGCCACCAGCGCAGTCGAGCTCTCGTCTCGGTGGGTGGGCGGCGTGATGATGGCGCGGGCCTGGCTCTTGCGGACGAGGTGGATCATCTCGGCCTCGCCGGCGCGATGGCCGAGCCCCATGATGACCAGGCCGGCCTTGCCAGTACCGACGAACGCCGCATGCACGAGCGGGGTGTCGGGGAGGAAGACGACGACGCGGTCGCCGCGATCGAGCCCGAGCGACAGCAGCGCAGCAGCCACGCGATCGGACAGCTCGTCGTAGGCCGTCCACGTCATGCGATCGCCGTGCTCGTCGACGAACGCCACGCCCCGGGGGTTCTCGGCTCGATGGCGCCGGATGACATCGGCGAGCGTCTCGGTGCCCCACCAGCCGTCTCGGACGTATTCGTCGATGGTTCGGGCGTCTACGGCGGGGACTGTGTTCATCGTCGTCTTTCGTACCACGGAGATCGGCGCAGATCGTACCGGCGGGCAGTTGGTAGCGTCGGGCCGGGGGAGGCGACGGTGTCGGCGATCAAGGTGCTCGGACAGGTGGCGATCGAGCGCGAGGGCCGCACCAACGTGCTCGCGGGGCGCACGCTGGCCGTGCTCCTCGCCGTGTTCGCGAGTCGGGCGAACCGGCGGGTCGTCACCGAGACCCTCGTCGACGCCCTGTGGAGCGACAACACCAAGCGCAGCCGGGCCACGCTCCAGGTGCACATCAACCGCCTGCGCGAGCTGCTCGGCGAGGAACGGCCGCCGACCAAGCTCGTCACCGAACCCGGCGGCTATCGGCTGGTCGTGGCCCCTGACGAGCTCGACGCGCTCGACTTCGAGGACCGAGTCACGAGAGCAGCCCACGCGCTGCGCCAAGGCAACCCGGTCGGCGCCGGCCGGACGCTCGAGAACGCGCTGCGCGACTGGGCCGAGCCGTTCGGCGACCTGGCCGAGCATCCGCTCCTCATGGCCGAGAGCGTTCGGCTGCGCGAGCTGCGGGAGGCGGCCGAGGAGGACCTCTGCGACGCCTTGCTCGAGCTCGGCCGCAACAGCGACGCGATCGAACGACTGGCCCGCCTCACCGAGGAGGAGCCACTTCGTGAGCGTCGCTGGGGCCAGCGGATCCTGGCGTTGTACCGGTCGGGGCGCCAGGCCGAGGCGCTCCGGTGCTACCAGGACATCCGGCGGATCCTCGGCGACGAGCTCGGAGTCGAGCCATCACCCCAGCTGCGTCGCCTGGAGGAGGCGATCCTGCTGCACGACCAGCGCCTGGTGCTCACCAACCGGGTCGCCGAGGTGCGGCCGTCGAGCAACCTTCCGCCCATGTCGCCCATCATCGGCCGCCAGGACGCGACCACCACGGTGCGCAGCCTGCTCACTTCGTCGCGTCTGGTGACCGTGGCGGGCCATGGTGGGGTGGGCAAGACCCGGCTCGCGTTGTCCGTGGCCCACCGCCTCCTCGACGACCTGCCCGACGGGGTCTACTTCGTCCCCCTTGACGGGGTGCGCGACGGTGCGCTCGTCGCGAGCGCCATTGCCGACTCGCTGGGGCTCATCGGCGCCGACGGCACCGAGGTCATCGACGCCATCCACGCGAACCTCGCGACCAATGACGTGGTGATCGTGCTCGACAACGCCGAGCATGTGCGCGCCGACGCGAGTTGGGTGGTCGAACGGTTGCTCGACCGCAGCCCGAACGTGCGCATCCTCGTGACGTCGCGCCAACCGCTCGATGTCGACGGCGAAGCGGTGTACCGCGTGCCGCCGCTCGGGGTGCCCGCGGCCGAGGCCACCGCGACCGAGCGCATGGCCTCACCCGCCGTGCAGCTGTTCTTGGCGCGCGCCGAACGTTCGCTCGGCACACATCACTCCACGATCGATGCGATCACCACGATCTGTCGCGAGCTCGGGGGATCACCACTGGCCATCGAGCTGGCGGCGGCCCGAACGGCCACCATGGCGCCGGTCGACGTGCTGGCGCGACTCGACCGCCAGCTGTCGGTGCTGCGCAGCACCCGGCCGGTGGAAGTAGGTCGGCATCAGAGCCTCGAGCAGAGCATCGCGTGGAGCTTCGCGCTGCTCGCCCCGGATGAGCAGGAGCTGCTCTGTCGCCTCGGCGTCTTCCGT
>JBKJKR010000528.1:0-3614 GCA_046597135.1 Acidimicrobiales bacterium
GCCCGGGCCCACGCGACCGAGGTTCGCCCCACCGGCGTTCGCCCCGCCCACGTTGCGCAGACCCATCAACGACGAGTTGCCCTTCAGCCGGATGCCCACGTTCTTGAACGTGGTCCCGTCGATGCTGACGGTCGCTTCGATCCAGCCCTTGTCACCGGTCGACTCGAACGAGTCGATCATCTCGTCGTACGCGCCCTGGTCATAGGTGATCTCGATGTCGTGCACGAAACTGGCGTCGAACAGACCACTTGCGCTCGTCGCGCTGTTCGAACCGGCGGAGGCCGAGCCTTCCGACGTCGCGCCAGACGCGGTCGCGCCTTCACCTACGTCGGCGCCCGACCCGGCGCACCCGGCCACGAGTGCCACCGAGACCGCCGCCGCGGCCCACGTCCTGAGCATGCGCTCGCGTCGATTCATGCTGGCCAGGGAAACGGTCATGTGAAACCTCCGGTCGAGGCTCCACTCAAGACAGTTCAGTTGCGAGCGCCACATGAACAAGGTGAGAGCAGATTGTGAACGCGCGGACACGGGACCCGCTCCGCGTCCCCCCGGCGGACACCTCGGCGTTCGACCGTATTCACGTCGCGTTCATGTCGGCTCCTTACCTGCGTCGATCAGCATGGCCACATCCCGCTGGAGCTCGAGGAGCACTGCCATGCCCGCCGCCGCCATCTTCGCCATCGACCTTGCTGCCATAACGCTCCTCGCGTATGGCGTCTACTTCCGTCGACACCGGCGTCGCGACATGTTGCTGGCCTACGTGGGCCTCAACGTCGGGGTGATGGCGGTGACCACCGCGCTCGACACGGCCACGGTCGGCACCGGGTTCGGTCTCGGGCTGTTCGGCGTGTTGTCGATCATCCGCCTGCGCTCGTCGGAGATCAGCCAGGAAGAGGTCGCCTACTACTTCGTGTCGCTCGCCATGGGGCTCCTTGCGGGGGTGACGCTCGATCCTTCGTGGGCCGCCCCGGCGCTCATGGGCGTGATGATCGTGGTGATGTTCGTCGCCGATCACCCGCGGCTGCTCGTGCGCTACCGACACCAGATCATCACGCTCGACGCGGCGTACACCGATGAGCGCGAGCTGCGGGTCCGTCTCGAGACGCTCCTGTGCGCCGACATCAAACAGGTGACCATCACCCGGGTCGATCTCGTACGCGACACCACGGTGGTCGACGTTCGATACCGATTGCTCGATCTCGACAAGCCGCGGGCTCACCAGTCGGCGTTCGAACCCCAGGAGCTGCTCGGCGTGCCCGGTTCGGAGATGCCCGCATGAGCGCCGGCGCCGCACTCGCGCTCGACACCGTCGCCGCGCGGCTCGCGCCCACCACGCTCGACGAGACGGTCGAAGCCGCCGGACTCCTTACCCGCACCGACCGCAAGTACATCATCCCGCCATGTGCGTTCCATGAGCTCCACTTCGCTCTGGGTGACGATCTTCAGGTGCTCGAGATCGCCGGGCGACGGTGCTTCCGCTACGAGTCGGTGTACTTCGACACGCCCGATCTGGCGTCGTACCGCGGGGCGGCGCACGATCGTCGCCGGCGCTTCAAGATCCGCACCCGCACGTATCTCGATTCGGGCACGTGCATGCTCGAGCTGAAGGCACGATCGGGACGCGACGAGACCATCAAGGAGCGCATGCCGTACGCGGTCGCGGACCGGCATGGCCTCTCGCCCGAGGCGCTCACGTTCATCGCCGAACGCATCGACCTGCCACGAGGTGGCCATGAGCTCGCCCCGGTGCTCACCACGTCGTATCGCCGTTCGACTCTGGTCGATCCACGAACCCGCTCGCGCCTCACCGTCGATGCGGACCTCGTGTGCCGCGACATGTCGGGACGCGAGATCGCGCTGCGCGATCGCCTGCTCGTCGAGACGAAGTCGGCCGGCGCGCCGGTCGCCGCGGATCGCGTCCTGTGGGCGCAGGGCCATCGCCCCGAGCCGATGAGCAAGTACTGCATCGGCATGGCGGGACTCGACCCGACCCTGCCGGCCAACCGCTGGAACCGACCGCTGCGGCGCTACTTCGGCTGGCTCCCCGAGCGGCGCGCCTGCTGACGGTTCGTACCGACACGTATGGCTACGGCCACACGATGTTCACCGAATGGCTGTCGAGTCGAAACCGCACCGCTCGAGAACGTCAGCGACTTGCGGATCGCGGCGATGCGAGTTGACGGATCGCACGACGATGCGTCGCTGACCCACAGGTTCAACGACCAACGATCCGAAGATCGTTGACCGCACACGACCCCGGCCTGGCAGCGGAACGCGCGTCGTGCGCGCCAGGCCCCGCAGTTCAAGCTCGTCGTTTGTGACAACGATCCCGCAGTAGCTCACGCGCCATCCGAGCCAGATGCCGATGGGCGCGAGGATGATCGTCTGCAACGGACGGCCTGCCACCGCACCTTGAATCGCCAACAACGCTGCCCGAACCGCGAGCACGACAACCCGTACCGAGCGGCATGTATGAAGGAGTGGGGTTTGGCAACTGTCGATTCCCGGGCGGGGGCGGCGCCGTAGGTGCCGATCGGGCGCGCGAAGTCCAAGAAACCGTTGGAAAACATGGGTGGTTTTCGAAGGTCGCGTCAGGGGACTCGCCGGGGCGAGGGGTGCAGGGTTGGCAGGCTCGGCTGCCGAGGCATGTATTCGCGCTGAAGGTTGCGCATGACGCGATTGGTGGCCACGACCACGAAGGGCTCAATCAGTTCGCCGACCCGCCGGTGGGGGTCATGCCGCTCGTCGAGCTCGCTCCGTGGCCGTGTCCGAACCTCACGCCGCCTTGGGTTCCGCGAGGCAACGGATCCTCGCACGTCTCGGTCCGTAAGGCCGTTGGCGACTCGAACCTCGTCGTCGAGGCCGGATGCAACATCGGCCTCGTCGCTCGGCACTGGATATCGCATCTCGATACGGGCGGTGCGGAACCGCGCGCCGTCCAGCGGGCCTGGCGACCTGGATCCGCCAAGCCTGCGGGTGCCGGTGCGCCACCCGAAAACCACAGTGCCGACAACGGCGCCCAGGATTGCTCCTGCTACCGCGACACGGAAGCTGCGAAACGACCCTGCGGCTAATCCCGCCGTAACCCACGCCACGACCGACACGATGGAACCGCCAGGCTGATGCCGGACCGCGAACAGGACACGCTGGAAATCCCACTGCTCACGAAGCATGGATTGACGTTCGCTCACCCGCATAATGCCTTGAACGTGCGGCCGCGTCGAGCGCGCGGATCGGCAGATCGGCGCTTGTTGGGCGTGGCATGGTGTGGTTCTGCTGGCAGTTCGCTGCCGGTTCAACCACTGCTGAGGAGCATCAATGAACATGCTTTGTGCCGACTGCGGCTGTCTCGTAGATCGCGGTGAGATCATCACAACGTGCGCTGCATACCCAGACTGCTGTTGCGCCGCCCTCCCGGTGCGCGCCGCCGACGCGGTGGACTGAGACATCGCATCTGGAAGCGAGATCGCCCGCGATGCCGCTGGCGAGCGTTACGTCGGGGGGCGCAGAATGCTTCGATCCCGGGACGACGCTGCGCTGGCACCGAACGATGCTCCTATGTGTTGTCAAGTGGCGTTCGGCGGTGCTGGCAGACCAGTGATGGGCCACTCCGG
>JBKJKR010000561.1:0-2830 GCA_046597135.1 Acidimicrobiales bacterium
GTGTCGAGCTGGTCGTAGGTGCACGACTCCGGCGTGCGGTCGGGGCGCCACCGCAACAGCCGCGCCGAGTGCCGGAACCGGTGACCGAGGAGCCCTTCGTAGGCCACCTCGGCCACGCGTTCGATGCGCAGCGGTGACCACGACAAGTCCTTCTTGGCGTTCCAACGCGACGGTGCGCCGGGCATGGCCGCACCCGGTGCCACCTCGGCCGATTGCGATGCCCACTCGGCCCACGGGTGCTCGCTCAGATCATCGAGCGCGAGCGGCGCGAGCTCGTCGACCAGCTCGCGCCGGCGCGCCGCGGTGAACGACGACGCAACACCCACGTTGTTGAGGTGGCCGCGATCGTCGTAGATGCCGAGCAACAACGAGCCGATGCCCTCGCCGTCCTTGTGCATGCGGTATCCGGCAACGACGCAGTCGGCGGTGCGCTGGTGCTTCACCTTGAACTGCACTCGCTTGTCCTGGGTGTACGGCAGGGCGAGCGGTTTCGCCATCACCCCGTCGAGGCCCGCGCCCTCGAAGCGCTCGAACCAGTCGGCGGCGAGCGCACGGTCGGTGGTGGCCGGGGTGCAGTGGACCTGCGGCGTGAAGTTCGACGCAAGTGATTCGAGCGCACCGCGACGTTCGCTGAACGACAGTGGCGTCAGGTCGAGGTCGTCGAGCGCGAGCAGATCGAAGGCCACGAACGATGCGGGCGTCTCGAGCGCGAGCTTGTTCACCCGCGATGCAGCGGGGTGCAGCCGCAGCTGCAGCGCCTCGAAGTCGAGGCGGTCGCCGCTCGCGATGACCAGTTCGCCGTCGACCACGCAGCGCTGCGGCAACGACTGCTTCAGCGGCTCGAGGATCTCGGGGAAGTAGCGCGTGAGCGGTCGCTCGTTGCGCGAACCGAGCTCGATCTCGTCCCCGTCGCGAAAGACGATGCAGCGGAAGCCGTCCCACTTGGGCTCGAACGAGAAGTCGCCCTCGGGGAGGCCGCTCACGGCCTTCGCGAGCATCGGCAGCACCGGGGGCATGACAGGCAGACGCATGCCGGCCACCCTAGAAGCCCTCACGGCGAGGAGGCACCGATCATCGACGCCCCGCCGCAGCGGTTCTTCGGACGCAGGACGACACGGGCGGTCGTCGATCGTCCGAAGAACGGGGCGCGCCGGCGGTGGCCTACGCGTCGAACTCGTAGGACGCGAGCTGTTCGAGCGCCTCTTCGGGCGTGGCCGCCCGCTGCAGCAGCCGGCGACCCGAGGGCTTCACGAAGCCGACCTCGGCCATGGAATCGAGCAACGTGAACATCGGCGCCCAGAAGCCGTCGTCGTCGAGCAGGGTGATCGGCTTGCGTGGGGTGTGCAGGCGCAGTTGGTTCCAGGTCGCGGCCTCGAACAGCTCGTCGAGCGTGCCGTAACCGCCGGGCAGGGCGATGAACCCGTCGGCCAGGTCGTACATGACGGTCTTGCGTTCGTGCATGCCATCGACGACGCGCAGCTCCGTGAGGTTCTCGTGCGGGACCTCGCGGCTGAACAACCCGCCGGGGATGACTCCGATGGCCTCGCCGCCGGCCCCGATGACCGCATCGGCGAGCCGGCCCATGACCCCGATCTGGGCGCCGCCGTACACGAGGGCGATGCCGCGCCCGGCGAGCAGGCGCCCGAGGGCGGCCGTGAGGTCGTGGATTCCGGGTCGGTTCCCGTCGGCGGAGCCACAGAACACGCACACTCGTCGGATGGATCGCATGGCGGGGCAACGTACCCGTCTTTGGCGCCTGGTTCGGCCTCAATTAGCGTGTGGGGCCATATGGCGCAGCATTCGATGAAGGAACGTCTCGAGGACCTCGAGCGACGCAAGAACGAGGCCCTGCACGCGGGTCCGGAGCGCTCCGTCCAGCGCCAGCACGAGAAGGGCAAGATGCTGGCCCGCGAGCGGATCGACTACCTGCTCGACCCCGGTTCGTTCCACGAGCTCGACATGCTGGCCCGGCACCGCGCCCACGACAGCGGCATCGAAGAGCGCCCCTACACCGACGGTGTGGTCACCGGTTGGGGCACGATCGAGGGCCGCAAGGTCTTCCTGTTCTCCCAGGACTTCACCGTGTTCGGTGGGGCCCTGGGCGAGGTCTTCGCCGAGAAGATCCACAAGGTGATGGACCTCGCGCTGTCGGTCGGCGCCCCCATGATCGGCCTCAACGACGGCGCCGGCGCCCGCATCCAGGAGGGTGTGGTCAGCCTCGACAGCTACGGCGGGATCTTCTACCGCAACGTGCAGTCGTCGGGCGTCATCCCGCAGATCTCGGTGATCCTCGGCCCGTGCGCCGGCGGTGCGGTGTACAGCCCGGCCATGACCGACTTCATCTTCATGGTGCGCGAGTCGTCGCACATGTTCATCACCGGCCCTGACGTCGTGAAGACGGTCACGGGCGAAGAGGTCACCCTCGAAGAGCTCGGTGGGGCCAAGTCGCACGCGTCCAAGTCGGGCGTGGCCACCTTCGTCAGCGAGGACGAGAAGTCCTGCCTCGACGACGTGCGCTACCTCGTCAGCCTGCTGCCGGCCAACAACCTCGAGGAACCGCCGCGGGTCACCCCCACCGACGACCCGCAGCGCCGCTGCCCGGAGCTGTACGAGACCCTGCCCGACAGCGCGAACATCCCGTACGACATGAAGAAGGTCATCGCCACGGTCGTCGACGACGGTGACTTCTTCGAGTACTTCCCGAACTGGGCCAAGTCGATCGTGTGTGGGTTCTCCCGCATCGATGGCCGCCCGGTGGGCATCGTGGGCAACCAGCCGTTGATCCTCGCGGGCGTGCTCGACATCGAGTCGTCCGAGAAGGCGGCCCGCT
>JBKJKR010000577.1:0-7387 GCA_046597135.1 Acidimicrobiales bacterium
TCAGGAAGTCGGCCGCCTTGCGCTGCAGCAAGGGAACGTCCTCGCCGCCGACGAGCCCGCGAGCGGTGAGGCCGGCCAGGTCGAGGCGCGCTCGGGCCACCTCCTCGTCGTCGGTCAGCTGGAACAGCAGACCGCGCAGCACCAACGGGTCCGCGTAGGTGACCGCATCCTCGATCACCTCATCGGACGACATCCGCAGCTCTTCGCGTACGTGTGTTTCCCGCCGTGCCATCGCCATCTCGCACCCCCACGATCTGCCCCTGCAGGTTGTAGCAGACCGCCGAGGCAAGACCCGGGCCGGTTGGGCGCCATCACGGACCAACGGCGCGTAGGTCAGAGGTCGCGCAGGCGCACGAACGTCTCGGCCGAGGTGACACCGACCAGCTTTCCCTGGGTCGCGAGCTCGCCGCGGATGCGCGCGTCGAACGCGTCGCGTCCCGCGGGGTCGTCGCCGTCGGCGATGTACATCGTGGTCTCGAACTGGCTCACGTGGGCGAGCAGCGCGTCGACCTTGACGTGTTCGTAGCCCGTGACGTCCTCGGCATGGTCGGGCTCTTCCGACTCGAAGAGCAGCATCGCGGACGGCCGGTGCGGCGCAAGGCCGTGCTCGGGGAAGAAGTGCGGGTCGCGGGCCGCGACCACGGCGTCGCAGGCGAGGAAGCCGGCGTTGCGATGATCGGGATGCAACCGCCAGCGACGCCACGGGTCGTGCGCCAGCACCACATCGGGGCGGAGCTCGCGGATGATGCGCGCGATGGCGCTGACCGCGGCGCGGTTCTGTTCGAGCTCGCCGTCGACGGCACCGAGGAACCGGACCTCGCCGGTGGAGCCGAGCACGTCCGCGGCGCGGCGTTGCTCGCTCGCCCGGGTCACCACGAGCTGCGCGGTGTCGATGGCCGGGTCCCACGAACCTTTGGAACCGTCGGTGCAGATGAGGTGATGCAGCTGACAACCGTGCGCGGCCCACTTGGCGAACGTCGCGCCGCATTGGAACTCGACGTCGTCGGGGTGTGCCGCGATGGCGAGCGCGCGGCGGGGGATCGGGAGATCGAGGTGCATCGTGGACGCCTTGTCCGGCCGGGTGGATCGGGAGTTGGTGGAAGTCTCTTCGGCGCCGGCACGGAGATCATCGGCCGTGTCGATGTCGAGCGCGAGGGTGCGGTCGTGCACGACGCGAACTGCGAGCCCGAGTCGTCGCGCCTCTGCCACATGGCGCCCGAACGAGCCGGGGCCGTACGCGAACCTGAACCCGGCGCCCGTCGGCACGCAGGCCACGTTGGTGCCGTCGCCGTGGCGATCGGGGACGAACGTCGCGCCGTCGGGTACCGCAACTGCCGTGAGATCGCGCGCGTCGGGTAGGTCGCCGTGGGCGACGCAGGCGAACGCGAATCCGGAGGCCGCAAGCACCGCGACCCCATGCTCGACCGCGGCGGTGAGCCCACCACCGGTGCTGCGGATGACGATGGCCCCGTGACCTTGTGCCCATGCCGCGACGTCGTCGTCCTCGCACACGACGAACACCGGGTGGGGGTGGGCGGCGCGGAGCACACCAGCCGCCAGGTCGCGGGCGAGGCGCTGGCGATCGAGGGGTTCGAGCGTGTCGGCGAGCCGGTTCTTGGCCAGGTCGAACGCCTTGATCGGTACCAGGACCGCGACCGGATGCTCGGCGGGTGCCGTGACGTTCTGCACCGTCGATCGCACCGAGCGAAGTCTAGGGTGTGCCGGTGGAAGTTCGGGTCGCTGTCGTGGGTGCCGGGTCGTGGGGCACCACGGTCGCGTCGTTGGCCGCCGAGAACACACCCACGATGCTGTGGTCGCGTCGCCCCGATGTCGCCGCGGCCATCAACGACACCCACGAGAACCCGCGCTACCTGCCGGGGTTCGTCATGCACCCGGCGCTCCGCGCGTCGAGCTCGCTGGCCGCAGTCGTCGAGCAGGCCGATGTGCTCGTGATGGGCGTGCCCACCCACGGTTTCCGCAGCACGCTCGAGGCGCTGGCGCCCCATCTCCGGCCATGGGTGCCCATCGTCAGCCTGGCCAAGGGCTTCGAGCAGGGCACGAACCTGCGCATGACCGAGGTCGCGAACCAGGTGCTGGCCGGTCACCCGGCAGGCGTGCTCACCGGCCCCAACCTCGCCAAGGAGATCCTCGCCGGCCACGCCGCCGCGGCGGTGCTGGCCATGACCGACGAGACCATCGCCGAGCGACTGCAGAAGCTGTTCGCGACCAACGGGTTCCGCGTGTACACGAACACCGACGTCATCGGCTGCGAGATCGGCGGGGCGCTGAAGAACATCGTCGCGCTCGCTGCGGGCATGGCCGACGGGTTGGGCACCGGCGACAACACGCGCGCCGCGGTCATCACGCGTGGGCTCAGCGAGATCACGCGGCTGGGCGTCGCCATGGGCGGGCGACCGTCGACCTTCGCCGGCCTCGCCGGCATGGGTGACCTCGTCGCGACCTGCGTGTCGCATCAGAGCCGGAATCGCTACGTCGGCGAGCAGATCGGCCGCGGTCGACGACTCGACGACATCGTGGCCGAGATGGACCAGGTGGCCGAAGGCGTCAAGGCCGTGCCGGTGGTCCACGAGCTCGCCGCGAAGTACGGCGTCGACATGCCCATCGTCAACGAGATGTACGCCGTGCTGGTGCACGGCGCATCAGCCGAGGCGGCCTATCACGGGTTGCTGATGCGCAAGCCCCGGAGCGAGGTCGATTTCGCGTGAGGAACAGGCCGGCCGCCGCCGACGCGGCGGATCGTCCCACATCGGCGCGCCTCGCCGATGCCCATGTGACGCTCACGCGCACCATCGCGCGCCGAGCAGGTTCGGCACCCGACAGCGCGACCCGCGCGGCGCGCACAGCAGCCGCGCTCGAAGCAACCACGCCGGCGTGGGCCAAGCCCTGGTGGCTCGACCGCCAGCTCCGCCCGTCGCACGCGGCGTTCGTCCCCGTGGGCGAGCTCGGCCTCGTCGAGAACCTGACCGGACGCTCGTGGACCGTGCTCGGCACGGCGCTTTCGGGCCCGTCAGCCACCGTCGACCCGGCGGGTGCCGTGCACCCCGTCGGCGCGTCATGGTCGCTCGACTGGGCCATCGGGGCCGAGGACCGCTGGCACCTCGCGGCGAGCGAGCCGTCGGTGCGCCAACGGCTCGTGTCGCTGGCGCCCGTCGTCGAGACGGTGTGCAAGGTGCCGAGCGGCGATGCCGTCGCGCGCGCCTATGCCATCGCCGCGGGTGGCGCGGGCGGTCATGCGGTGGTGTTCGAGATCGAGAACGAGTCACCCGTGCCATTCGTCGCGGTGTTCACCGTTCGACCGACGCATCCGCTCGGTGTCGGGTCGGTGTCGTCGATCCGTTACGAGCACCCGCATGTCCTGATCGACGAACGACCGGTGCTGGTGTTCGACAAACCGGTCGCACGGTGGTCGACGTCCGACGCACCGGGCGACGCGCTCGCCGACACGCTGAACGGCGCCGCGCTCGACGGACCGTTCGAGCCGGCACGCAGCTCGCTGGGTCTGGCCACCGCCACGTTCCTGTTGCCGGTGCCGCACCGCACCAGCGTGCGCGTCCTGCTCTACCCCGATGCGTCTCGTCGCGACCGTCCCGAACGCGTCTCGGTGGTGCCCACTGCGGGTCAGGTGGCGCGCGGCTGGGAAGCGCACACCGCGAGCGCGGCGCGCGTCGAGCTGCCCGATCGCCGCATCAGCGATGGCTATGTCACGGCATTGCGCAGCGTCAGCGTCGCGTGCGCCGGCCGGTTCCCGATCCCGCTCGGACGCGAGTCCGACTGGAGCGTCGCCGACGAAGCACGTGTGGTGAGTGCGCTCGCCTCGGTAGGTCTGCGCGAGCTCGTGGCACCCATCCTGCGTCAGCGCTGCGACGAGCTCGAGCTCGACAGCTGGTTCCGCCGCGAGCCGGCTTCGATCGAACGGAACCTCACCGTGTTCGACGCGGTCGGGGCGTACTGGAACGCCACGCACGACACCGCACTCGTCGATGACGTGCTCACCCCGTTGGTCAAGGCCGCGCATTGGGTCGAACGTGCCCGCGCCCGCCGGGCCGTACCCATCGCCGCGCCCACCGCGCAGGCGGCTTCGGCTTCGCTCTCGGTGCTCGCGTCCGCACTGCGTGCGTGCGGTCAGCCCGACGCAGCCGACGATCTGCAGTCGTTCGCCGCACGTTTCGTGCTCGATCTCGACACCGACGCAGTCGCCGTGGCCGTGGCCGACATGGCGGCGACCGACGAAGACGCGGCGCAACCCGACGATGATCGCGCCATCGCGATCGAGACGCGACACGGCGTCGACACCGCGGCCACCGTTCTCGCCGCCCGGGCCGATCTCGAACGGGGCGACGTCTTCGGTTTCGAGCGGATCGAGTGGCTGCTTCGAGCCGGTGGCCCGACGTCGCGCTGGCCGACCCACGTGCACCCGCGGTTGCTCACCGGCAGCGCCGGCGCAGGCGATGACCCTGCAGTCTCGGCCGCGTTCGTCTCGCTGGTCCGCTCGTTGGTCGTCGACGATTCCCGCCCCGGCGCGCTTCGCCTGCTGGCGCACGTGCCGCCGACGTGGTTCGGTCAGAGCCTCGACGTCCACGACCTTCCGACCAGCGCGGGCTCGTTGTCCTTCGCGCTCCGCTGGCACGGTGCTCGCCCCGCGCTGCTCTGGGAGCTGACGCCGCACGCCGGCGGACCGTCGGCCGGTGTCACCATCACGGCCCCGGGTCTCGACGACTCGTGGTCGACCGAGGCGCTCCAGGGCGAGGCGCTGCTCGCCGCGCCGAGAGCCGCCGAGTCGATTCCGCTCGTCGAACACCCGAGCACCGATCATGTGCCGATGACCACGCTCGAGCCCCGTGTCCGACGAGAGCAGCCGACCGACGGCCCGGTAGTGTCCGCCGAGGTGCCGCTGGTCGAACCCGGGGATTCGTTCGGCTGACGCGCCTGCCGCAGTCGCCGACGTCAGGACTCTTTGTGGAAGCTGCGCTGAGCGAGGACCAGTTCCTCATCGTCGAGACCGCAGCCCGTGTCGCCGAACAGCTGGCCTGCCCGGCCCCCACCGAGCTGCCCGTCACCGCCGACGACCTCGTCGGCTGGGAGATGCTCACCGAGATCGGGTTCGCTTCGATGCACCTCGACGCCGCACACGGCGGCGGTGACGCGCACAGCGCCGACGTCGCACTGGTCGCCGAGCAGCTGGGCGCGACGTTGAGCTGTGTTCCTTATCTCGGCCAGGGCGTGCTCGCGCCCGAGCTCGCGTGGCGGCTCGGCGCACCGCCATCGGTCATCGCCGGCATGGTGGCCGGCACACAGCGCGTCACCATCGCGCTCGACCCGTCACTGCGTTCGCTCGCACGGGTGGGCGAGCCCGGAGTGGCATGGGACGCGCGGGGCGCCACCCATGCATTGGCCCTCGACGCCGCCGGGAGTCTCTGCCAGGTCCCGCTCGGCGAACACGTCGAGCGCAGCGCCGACATCACGCGCGTGTTGCGGCGGATCGACGCCGCCACGTCGTTCGAGGTGCTGTCGGGTCCGGCCGACGCCGACGCGATCGTCCGATTCGAGGCGTTCGCGCTGGCGATGCTGGCGGCCGACCTCGTCGGGGTGATGCAGTCAGCGGTCGATGCCGCGGTCGACTACGTGAGGTCGCGCGAGCAGTTCGGCGTCGCGGTCGGCACGTTCCAGGCGGTGCAGCACCTCGCAGCCGATGCGAAGGTCCTCCTCGAAGGCGCGCGTTCTTCGATGTGGTTCGCCGCGTGGGCCGCCGACGAGCTCGATGCCGACGAAGCGTTGCTCGCGGCGCGCCAGGCCAAGGCGTACTGCTCGCGCGTCGCACTCGAGGTGGTCGAACTACAGGTGCAGCTGTTCGGCGGCATCGCGATCACGTGGGAGGAGCGGGCGCACGTACGGGTCCGTCGCGTGCTGCTCGACGCGCTCACGCTCGGCGACGCGGGCTTTCACGAAGATGCCATCGCAGCCACTCGCCTCGGGGTCGGTATCTGATGGACTACCGCGACACTCCGGCAGAAGCGGCGTTCCGCGAACGATTGCGCGCCTGGATAGCCGAGCACGCACCCGGCGATCTGCCCCATGACCCCGATGCCCGCGTCGAGGTGCTCAACCAGTGGCACCGTGCGATGTATCAGGCCGGGTGGGTCGGGCTCACGTTCCCGGTGGAGTACGGCGGCCACGGTATGTCGCCGGTGTACGAGGCCATCCTCAACGACGAGCTCGGCGCGGCAGGGGCCCCGCCCCCTCCGGCGATCGGCCACATCACCAACGCGATCCGGCTCTTCGGCTCCGACGCACACAAACGTGCACACCTCCCCGGGCTGCTGTCGTCCACGGTGCGCTGGTGCCAAGGGTTCAGCGAACCCAACGCCGGCAGCGACCTGGCCGGGATCCGCACCCGCGCGCTGCGCATCGAAGCGGCGGACGGCCGACCCGCGGTCTACCGCATCGACGGTCAGAAGATCTGGACGAGCGAAGCGGTGTGGTCGCAATGGTGCTTGCTGCTCGCTCGCACCGAGCCCGACCAACCGACGCACCGAGCGTTGTCGATGGTGCTGGTGCCACTGTCGACGCCCGGCATGGAATGTCGCGAGATCATCACCGCGTACGGCACCCGTGAGTTCGCCGAGGTGTTCTTCGACGCAGCCGAAGTTCCGGTCGAGAACGTGCTCGGACAACCGGGCGACGGTTGGACGATCGCTATGCAACTCCTCGGGTACGAACGCGGCCCGGCCGACGTCGGGTGGGTCGCCCGGCTCACGCGGATGCTCACCGTGCTCGAGGACGATGTTCGCTCCGGTCGCGTGCCCGCGGGCCCGGCCGAACGGCGGGCCATCGCGCATGCATGGACCGAGCTGCGCACGTTGCAGCTCCACGTTCAGCGGACGCTCTCGTCGAGGCTCGACGGTTCGACGCCCGGGCCCGAAGGTTCGATCGACAAGCTGCTCGTGACGCGCGCCGAGCAGCTCTTGAACCACGTGAACCTCGCCGTGCGCGGTGCCGCGCCCATCGTGGCCGAAGGCGACGAGATCGAGGCCTACTTCTGGTCGCGTGCGCAGTCGATCTTCGGCGGCACCCAACAGATCCAGCGCAACATCGTGGCCCAGCGCGTGCTCGGGCTCCCGCGGCGCTGAGCAAGGAGCGCGGATAGCCGACGAGCGGTTCACCCGTCGGTCGATCCGGTCAGGTTCGAACCGCCGGCGACCCGCACTGACGAACGAGCGCGAACGTGATGGACGGACAGCCCTGCGATGATGGAACCATGTGGAAGCCCTCGAAGGTCCTACCCGTGTCGCGCTTCGTGGGCGCCGTCTGCCTCATGGCGATCGTCGCGATCGGCGGCGCGAGCCCGGCGGCGGCCGCCTCGGCCGAG
>JBKJKR010000324.1:0-5575 GCA_046597135.1 Acidimicrobiales bacterium
CCCTGCTCAACGCCATCGAACGAGTCCGCACCGCGTTCCGATCACTCACCGTGACCAGAACCACCACCGCTCACAGAGCCCTATGAAAGATCCGGGCTAGTGTCCGGGCGATGGACCTGTCGACGTTCGATCCTCTCGACCCGCTCGCCGAATCACCCGAACGTCGCCAGCTACGCGAGACGGTGCGGGCCCTCGTGCACGACCTGTCGCCCCACGCCAAAACGCAAGCGCTCGATGATGCCGAGTTGTTCGACGACGCGCTGTACCAACAGCTCGCCGCGATGGGTGTGCTCGCGATCGATGCGCCGCCAGAGGTCGGCGGGGCGGGCGACCTCCGCGACCAGCTCGTCGTGATCGAGGAGGTCGCCGCCGGCCCCACGTCGATGGCCGCGTTCCTCATCGTGCAGTTCATGATCATCCAGGTGCTGCGCGGCTACGCGTCGACCCCCCAGCAGCGCGCCGTGCTCGAGCAACTCGTGCAGGGCAAGACCAAGGTCTCGTTCTCGATGTCAGAGCCCGACGGCGGCACCGACGTGGCGCGGGCCATGAAGACGCGTGCCACCAAGGTCGAGTCGGGTTGGCGCATCAACGGCACGAAGTTGTGGACGTCGGGGGCGACGCGCGCGGAATGGCTGATCGTGATCGCCCGAACCCGCGAGCCTGAGCGTTCCTCGATCGACGGCGTCACGATGTTCCTGGTGCCCACCGCGGCCACGGGCGTCGCAGTCCGCGAGATCAACACCTTGGGCATCCACGGTCTGTCGACCTGCGAGGTGTCCTTCGACGAGGTGGTCGTCGACGACGACGCGCTCATCGGCGTCGAGCACGCCGGCTTCCGCCAAGCCTTCGCGACGCTCAACCGCGAAGGGCTCAACGCCGCCGCGGCATGCATCGGCGTGGGCCGCGGCGCGCTCGAGTACGCGGCCGCGTACGCCAATCAGCGCGAGGTCTTCGGGAAGGTCATCGGCGCGTTCCAGGTCCCCCAGCACTGGCTCGCCGACGGGGCCGTCCGGCTCGAAGCCGCGCGAAGCCTCGCGTCGCGCGCCGCATCGATCGAGGTGGCCGGCGGCAACGCGGAGCTTCTCGCGCAGATGGCCAAGCTCGTCGCGTCCGAGGCGGCCCAGCACATCACCTTGTCGGGCATGCAGCTCATGGGCGGCTTCGGGTTCAGCCGCGAGCTGCCGATGCAACGGTGGTTCCGCGACGTGCGGCTGTGGAGCTTCGCCCCGCTCAACAACGAGATGGTGCGCAACCGCATCGGCGAGCGCCTGCTCGGCCTGCCCCGCTCGTACTGACGGCGGCGTGCTCAGAGCACGCGGCGTGTGTACTCCACGACGGCAGCGATGTCGGCGTCGCTGAGCACGCTCTTCCACGCCGGCATGCCCGATCCCTTGCCGTTGCGCACGACCGCGATCTCGGCGGCCGCGTCGGGATACGCCGTGATCATCCGACCCTTCAGCCGGGGGCCGGCGCCCCCGTTGCCGGTCGGACCATGGCAGCGCTCGCAGCGGTTGATCCAGATCGCGCGCCCGCTCAACAACGTGGTGTCGCCGGCGTCGACGCCGGTGGGCATGGGAGCCTCGCCGGCCTGTGCGCAGGCGGCGGCAACGCACATGGCCACCGCGAGGGCCGACCTCCGGAGGAACACGATTGCACCTGACCCACGCACGACCGTCAGCGTAGGAGCGCACGCCCCCGACCCGGCAACCGGGTGCCGGTCGGTGCGGTGGTCGACACCGCGGATGCGTCGGGATAGCCGGGTGGCGTTCGCTACGCTGCGGCCCATGTCGAACACCTGGCCCAACGGATTTCGCGCGTACGCCGCGAACATCGGCGTGAAGGACGACACCCTCGACTTCTCGGTGGTCGTCGGCGACCCGGGCACCCGTTGCTCGGCCATGTTCACGCAGAGTCGTTTCGCCGGTTGCAGCGTCCTCATCAGCCGCGAGCACGTCGACGCGGGTCGGGCGCGGGGTGTGGTGACGATCTCGAAGAACTCGAACGTCGCGTCCGGCGCGCAGGGCGACACGAATGCACGCGCCGTGCTGGCTCAGGTCGCGTCGAAGCTCGACTTGGACCCGACCGAGCTGCTCATCGGCTCCACCGGCGTCATCGGACGCCAGTACCCCATGGAATGCATGACACAAGGCATCGACCGGCTCGACGCCGCCGGCATGGACGCCACGCTCGCTCAGGTGGCCAAGGCCATGATGACCACCGACACCGTGCACAAGACGTCTCGGCGCAGCGCAGGCGGCGCGACCATCGCCGGGGTCGCCAAGGGCGTCGGCATGATCGAACCCGACATGGCCACGCTGCTCACGTGGATCTTCACCGATGCCGACATCGCGCAGTCCGATCTCGACACCATCTTCCGTCGGGTGATCGCCCGCACGTTCAACTCGCTGTCCATCGACAGCGACACCTCCACCTCCGACTCCGCGGTGATCTTCGCGAGCGGTGCCGCGGGTCCCATCGATCTCGCCATCTTCGAGACAGCACTGGCCACGGTGTGCCTCGACCTCACCAAGCAGATCGCTCGCGACGGCGAGGGAGCGACCAAGTTGCTCGAGGTGCGCGTCGATGGCGCACTCGACGACGCACAGGCCAAGCGCGTCGCCAAGTCCATCGTCAACTCACCGTTGGTGAAGACCGCGGTGCATGGCGCCGACCCCAACTGGGGCCGCATCGCCATGGCGGTCGGCAAGGTCTACGACGCCAACCTCGGCCCCGACACCACCATCATCCGGTTCGGTTCGATGGAGGTGTACCCCACGCCGCTCGACGATGCCGACCTCGATCAGCTGGCATCGATCATGAAGCGCGATCACGTCCCCGTGCACGTCACCGTGGGCGACGGCCCGGGCGAGTGGGTCGTGTACGGCTGTGATCTGTCGCGCGAGTACATCTCGATCAACGCCGACTACACGACCTGATCGGGTCAGGCCCCACGGTTCAGAGCAGGCCGACGCCGGCCGTCTCGGGCTGGGGTTCGGCCGAGGCCGCGGCGGCGGTGCGCGCCGACGCCGGGCCGACAAGCATCGCCACGATCGCATCGGCGGCCACCGACGACGCCACGCAGCTGTCGGGGAGGAAGCCGCGCTCGACGTCCTCGGCCACCTCGAGGATGAGGCCGAACGCCAGGCGCAGACGCGCCGTGACCACTGCGTCGGGCACGTCGCCGAGCAGCGCCTTGATGCGCGCTCGCGCCTGCCACACGCCGTCCTGCAGCGCCCGTGACGGCGCGGGATAGCAGCCGGCCCAGGTGCCACGGGCCGACAACTGCACGAGGAAGCGGGCGTACCAGGTCTGGCCGGGTTCGATCACGTCGATGAGCGGCGACACGAGCACGTCGACCAGTTCGGTGAGCTCGGTCAGGTCGCCGGTGGGTTCGAGCTTGGCCAAGGCGGCGAGTCGCTGGTCGTTCATGGAACGCATGCGGTACTCGTAGATGGCCGCGACGAGACCTTCCTTGGTGCCGAAGTGGTACTGCGCGGCGGAGTTGTTGCGCTGGCCTGCCGCGGCCCCGATCTCGCGCAACGACACGGCATCGATGCCGCGCTCGGCGATGAGCCGCTCCGCGACGAGGATCATCTTTTCTCGGGCCGACGGACGCTTCATGCCCAAAGATTACGCCGTCAACCGCGAGGTGTCGTCCCGCGGACCCGATGCCGTCGAATTGAGACAGCGGGCTGATATCGGCCCGGGGTCGTGGGTCAGAAGACGATGACGCTGCGCGCCACGGTTCCGGCGTCGGCCGCGGCGATGGCCTCGTGCACACGATCGAGCGGCAGGCGTTGCGTGACCAGGGTGTCGAGGTCGAGACGCCCGCTGCGGTACAGGTCGACGATGCGCGGGATGTCTCGATGCGGCACGTTGTTGCCGCCCGTCGTCCCGATGAGCCGACGGTCGTTGAACAACGAGCGACCGTCGATGGGGATCGTGCTGCCCGTCGGCGGCGAACCGACCATGACACAGGTTCCCCCGGGACGCACCAGTTCGAAGGCGGCCGCGACGAGCGTGGGCGACCCGACGACCTCGAACGCGAAGTCGACACCGCCGGGCACGATGGCCTTCAGCCCGTCGGCCATCTCGACGGTGCTCGCGTCGACCGTGTGCGTGGCCCCGACCCGGCCTGCGATGTCGAGCTTCGTCGTGTTGGTGTCGATGGCGATGATGGTCTTCGCTCCGGCAAGACGGGCGCCCTGCACCACGTTGAGCCCCACACCGCCGCAACCGACCACCGCCACCGTGTCACCCGGCGCGACCCGTGCCGCGTTGAACACCGCACCCAGGCCGGTCGTGACGCCACAGCCGGCGAGGCAGATCGTGTCGAGTGCGACGTCGTCCGCGATGGGTACCACCATGGCCGAGCGCACCACCGCGTACTCGGCGAGCGAACCGCACCCGATCATGGGGTAGACGACCGCGTCGCCCTGGTGCAGCCGCGTGGTGCCGTCACCCATGGTGCCGAAGATGTTGGCCATGCGGTCGGCGCCGTTGCAATGCGCGATGTCGCCGGTGAGGCACGCCACGCACGCGCCACATGGCCCGTAGAGCGCGATGACGACGTGGTCGCCCGGTGCGACGTTGGTGACGCCCGGGCCCACCGCTTCGATCACCCCTGCGCCTTCGTGGCCGAGGACCATGGGGTACTTCGCGACCACGCTGCGGCCGTGCAGCACGTGCATGTCGGAGCCGCAGAGCCCCGATGCGGCGATCTTCACGACCACTTCGCCTGCTCGAGGCTCGTCGAACTCGACGTCTTCGACCTTCGCCCCGTCGGCGTGGTCGTGCACGATGCACGCGCGCATGGATCCCCCTGCTGCTCGATTCGGCCGAACTGTATCGGCCGCAGCGAAAGGCGATCGCCCGCCGGTCGTTCCATCAGTTCGGCGCTGGTGGAACGACCGGTGAACGTGCGGTCAGATGCCCTCGGCGCCCATCACCCGAGCGCGACGCTGGCGCAGCGCGACCGTGCCGGCGATGACGCCGCCCGCGTTTGACTCGTCTGCGCCGCGATGGAGCCGCCCTCGCCCGGGTGTTGGATCGTCACGAACAGCGACTTGTCGTCCGGGCCGATCACGAGGCCGGCCGTCTCGCAGCCCTTGACCGAGCCGACGAGCGCCTTGAGGTGCCCACGGTGGGCCCCTTCGGTGGGCACCACGTACACGCAGTCGTTCGGACCGGCGACTGCGGGCGGGCCGGCAACGGACAGCGCGCTCGGCATGCCGTCGGTGGCGATCCAGAGGTTGCCCACCGTGTCGAACGCGACGTTGTCGGGGGCGCCGATGCGGCTCACCTGCGTCTTGTCGAACCCGGCGAAGTACGTGTCGGCCGCCGTGGGTTCGCCGCACAGCATGAAGATGTTCCAGGCGAACGTGGTCGCCGTCTGGTCGTTGCCGGCTTCGACGAGCTCGACGATGTGCCCCGCACGGTTGTTGGCCCGTGGGTTCACCCCGGGGTGGCGCCGAGCGCGGCAGCGGCCTGACGGCAGCGGATCAGCACGTCGGCCTGGCTCGCCCAACCCCCGGCGTTCCTGCTCGCCGGGGTCGTCGCACTCGCGGGTTTGCTG
>JBKJKR010000141.1:0-3447 GCA_046597135.1 Acidimicrobiales bacterium
GAACGGGTCGGTGACCTGAACCTCCATCGGGCCGATCGCGACGATGCCGCGCCGGTCGGTGGGGAGTCGGTACGCGGCGCGGGCGGGCACGCCGGGTTGCAGCGGGGCGACCAGCAGGTTGGCGCCCCGCGTGCCGGTGACCGGATCGAACACCCGCACCACGGGGGTGCGGCGGGTGCCCCGGTTCACGACGGACAAGGTGACCTGGCTCGAGGCGCCTGCGTGGACCCGCGGCGGGGTGACCGCACGTGACACTTCGAGTTGCAGCCGGCGCATGCGCACCGTGATCACCGCAGTGATGACGAGCCCGATGCCGATGACGCCGAGCACGAACATCTCGATCGAGCCGAGCAGCCGGGCGGCGAGGATCGAGAGCAAGCTGCCGAGGACGACGAGCCACCCTTGCCGCGTGACGACGCGAGGCAGTCGGAGCTTCGACATCGTGTTCCGGGCCACGGCGCTCAGGTGCCGAGGCCGGTCGGAACGGGGATGGCGTCAAGTATCTGATCGACGATCTGCAACGCGGTCACGCCTTGGATCTGCGCCTCGGGCGCGACCATCAACCGATGGGGGATGACCTGGCGGGCGAGCGCCTTGATGTCGTCGGGTGTGACGTAGCTGCGCAGCACCGACGCAGCCTGCACGCGCGATGCGTTCTGCAACGCGAGCACCGAGCGCGGTGACATGCCGAGCGCGATGGCGTGATGGCGACGCGTGGCTTCGGCGATGTCGACGATGTAGCCCCGCAGCAGCGGCGCGACGTGGATGGCCTTTGCCGCCCGGCTGAGCGAGTTGATGGTCGCGGCGGACACGACCGAGGTGAGCTCGGGAGCATGATCGCCGTGCCGATCGAGGATTTCGAGCTCGGCGGCGCGGCCCGGGTAGCCGACGCTGATCTTCATGAGGAACCGGTCGAGTTGGCTCTCGGGCAACGGGTAGGTGCCCTCGTGTTCGATCGGGTTCTGCGTGGCGATCACCATGAACGGTGACGCCAGATGGTGCGTGATGCCGTCGACGGTGACCTGTCGCTCACCCATGGCCTCGAGCAGCGCGGATTGGGTCTTGGGCGACGCACGATTGATCTCGTCGGCGAGCACGATGTTCGAAAAGACGGGGCCCGGCCGGAAGTCGAAGGCGCCCGTGGCCCGGTTCCAGACGGTCATGCCGACGACGTCGGCCGGCAGCAGGTCGGGGGTGAACTGCACACGACCGAACGTGGCGTTTATCGACGCGGCGAGTGCCTTGCCGATGCTGGTCTTGCCGACGCCGGGAGCGTCCTCGAGGAGGATGTGTCCTTCGGCGATGAGGCTCAGCACCGCGAGGTGAATGACATCGCGCTTGCCGCGAATGGTGAGCTCGATGTTGTCGCAGATCGCATTGAACACGTCGGCGAACGTCTCGGCATGGTTGACGGGTGCTTGCGTCGTCACGCGTTTCGACTCCCGGGATGGTTCGTCGGTGGGGCGACGCGGGACTCGCGTCGGGCAATGACGGGAGACGCTACAGGTTGGCCCAGGACGATTCCGGTCGCCGTCCGGGTCGCGGGCGGCAGTGGGCAAACGCAGTGGGCTCAGCCGAGCCGTGCGTGCTCGACGTCCACCGGTAGCGTGGCGGCGTGGCTGATGCCCTCGCGATCGATATCGGCGGCACCAAGCTCGCGGTGGCCGTCGTCGACGACCGGGGAACCATGCGGGTGCGCGCCACCACGGCCACCGTCGGGGTTGATGCCGAAGCGTTGTACGCGACGCTCCTGTCTCTTGTCGAGCGCGTGTGCGCCGCAGCGGGCGTGGCGCCGTCGTCGCTGATCGCGTGCGGCGTGGGCTGTGGCGGCCCGATGTCGGCCGGCGGCGTCACGGTCTCACCGCTCAACATTCCGCAATGGCAGGAGTTTGCGCTCCGCGACCGGCTGACCGCGAGCCTCGGCATCCCGGTGTTCGTCGACAACGACGCAAAGGCATTGGCACTCGGCGAATGCTGGCGTGGTGCGGCGCAAGGTGAAACCGACTTCATCGCAATGGTGGTCTCCACCGGTGTCGGTGGCGGCATCGTGCTCGACGGGCGGTTGCTCGACGGCGCGCTCGGCAATGCCGGCCACATCGGACACGTCGTCGTCGTGCCCGGCGGCCGACGCTGCGCGTGTGGCGCGGCAGGATGCCTCGAGGCCGAGGCATCGGGGCCGTCGATCGAGGCCATCACCGGTGGGCGGGCGCGCGACGCGCCGCTCGGCATGCGCACGCGCACCGGCCGTCTCGTGGGCGAGGCACTCGGCTCGGTGGTGAACCTCCTCGACCTGCGCCTGGCGGTCATCGCCGGTTCGGTGGCGCTCGGTTTCGACGAGCCGTTCTTCGTCGCCGCGCAGGACGCGCTCGATCGCACCGCCCGACTGCCCTATGCGCGAGGTGCTCGGGTCGTGCCCGCCGGGCTGCGCGACGACGGTCCGCTCGTCGGGGCGGCTGCAGTAGGATGGCGCGGCATGGGCGTCGATGTCGGTGTGCGAAGCGCAGAGCTGCCCAGCGCGCACGATCTTGCACGTGCGCAACGCCTTCGGCCGTCGGAGCGCTGATGCCGCCCGCTCGATCGTCTGCTCCGCCGGTTCGTTGGTGCATCGGGGTCGCCCGTGCGTTGCTTGCCCGGCCCGTGCTCTGGCCGATCGCCCTGCGCCAGATCGCTCGGCTCGCCCCGCCGGGTTGGTGGCGCGTCCGACCGTTCCTCCCGGTGCCGCCCGCGGAGTACATGGGGTTTCGTGCGCAGACGATGTACGGCGACGCGAATCGTCTCCCCGATGCGCACGACGTCATCACCTACCTCGCGTGGTGCCGTACCTTTCCCACGCCGCCGGCGCCGGGTGGCCACGCCACGAGAATTCCGGCGGCCGCCGGAAATGGCCGCAAGTAGCCTCCGGCGATGTCTCGGGCCCTGGTTCTCAATGCGACGTACGAGCCGCTGTGCGTCGTACCGAGCCGCCGGGCCCTGATCCTCGTGCTCGCCGAGAAAGCCGAGACCATCGAGACCACCGGCCGGGTCATCCGCTCCGAACGCGTCGAGTTCGCCGAGCCGTCGGTCGTACGACTCAGCCGGTTCGTGCGCGTGCCGTACCCGCGGCGCCGCGCCCTCAATCGACGTGCGGTGTTCCTGCGCGACGATCACACCTGCCAGTACTGCGGTGGCGCGGCCGAGTCGATCGATCACGTCGTGCCGCGCAGCCGGGGCGGCGAGCACACGTGGGAGAACGTCGTCGCGGCGTGCAAGCGCTGCAACTCCTCCAAACGAGACCGCTTCCTCCACGAGACGAACATGCGCCTCCCGCACGCGCCGCGGACGCCGTCGTTCATGGCGCGCTTCGTCCTGGTCGATCGACGTGTGCCCGACGTGTGGTCGCGATACCTCGTTCGCGCCCCGGACGGCGTCGCTCGCTCCGCGTGAGGTCGCCGTTCGCCATCGTGCGCG
>JBKJKR010000241.1:0-11706 GCA_046597135.1 Acidimicrobiales bacterium
GTTCTTTGGTGTCGAACTGGACCCGGTCGAGCTTGGTGACGCCATCGACCAGATACGCGACGTCCTTGCCGAACTCGAGCTCGACGGTGGCGAGGGAGATCTCCGTGTCCTCGACCGCGTCGTGCAGGAGGGCCGCAGCGACCGACACGTCGTCGAGCCCGAGGCGCGCGACGATCTCGGCCACGGCCAGCGGGTGCTGCACGTACGGTTCGCCGCTGCGGCGCTTCTGGTCGCCGTGGGCCATGGCCGACATCTCGTAGGCCCGGGTGATGAGATCGGTGGACGCCTTGGGGTGACGCTCGTGGTAGGACGCGATCAGCGACGCCGTCTCGACGGCAGGGGCCGCGGTACCGCGCCGCCACGGGAGGACGCGACTCACCGTCGGCACGTCCGGACCTCAGCCATAGCGCACCAACGATTCGATGGGCCGCTCGCCGAGCCGGACGCGCCCTTCGAGCGCATCGAGCTCGAGCAGGAAGCCGAGACCCACCACCGCTGCACCGAGCGACTCGATCAGGCCGATGGCCGCCGCTGCGGTGCCGCCGGTGGCCAGCACGTCGTCGACCACGAGCACCCGATCGCCGGGACCCACCGCGTCGACGTGGATCTCGAGCCGATCGGTGCCGTACTCGAGCGCATATTCGACGCTGCGGGTCTGCCAGGGCAGCTTGCCCGGCTTGCGCACCGGCACGAACCCGGCCGACAACCCATACGCCACCGGCGCCGCGAAGATGAACCCGCGCGCTTCGATGCCGACGACGTGGTCGATGCCCGAGCCGGCGAACCGGTCGACGAATGCGTCGACCACCACCCGGAACGCCTTCGGGTCGGCGAGGAGCGGCGCGATGTCGCGGAACACGATGCCGGGCGCGGGATGGTCGGGCAGGTCTCGGATCAGACTGCGAAGCCACTCGGTGTCCGCGCGCATGACACCTACGCTATCCGTCGACCGCAACGTCGAGCCGCGACCCTGCCCGGAGAGTCACCGGCGCTTCTTCTTCCGAGGTCGCGGTGGGATGCCCGCGGCGGTTCCTGACGGACGGGCGACACCAGATTCGGCCGCGTCTGCGACGCCCTCGCCGGAACCGGCGCTCGGCGCGACGCGGGTCGCGGTGCGCCCGACGGCGACGCCGGATCCTCCGACGCCCGCAGCCACCGCGCCCAACAGCTGCGGCGACGTGGGGCGTCCGGCGACCGCACCGCGCTGCTCGGCTTTGGCCCGGACCGACGCGTGCCGTGGTTCGCGCTCTTTCAGCCACGCCACGATCGGTGCCGCGACGTAGAGCGAGGAGTACGCACCGACGAGCAGACCGATGAACAACGCGACCGCGAACTCGAGCAACGTGTCGGCGCCCTGGGCCTTGCCCACGATCAACATGGCGATCACGGGGATGATGCCCATGACCGTGGTGTTGATCGACCGCATGAGGACCTGGTTGAGCGACGTGTTCATGATGTCGGTGTAGGTGTACCGACTGGTGATGGACGGCCGCGCTGTGAGCTCGTGCACCTTGTCGAACACGACGATGGTGTCGTACAGCGAGTAGCCGAGGATGGTGAGGAACGACACCACCGTGGCCGGCGTGACCACCAGGCCGAGCAGCGCATAGACGCCGACCGAGATGAACACGTCGTGGATGACCGCGACGATCGCGCCGACGGCCATCTTCCACTCGAGCCGCCACGCCATGAACAACGCGATCAGGATGAAGAACACCACGAGCGCCTTGATGGCCTGCTTGGTGATCTCGTTGCCCCACGACGGACCGACCGATTGCACCTCGCCGAGCTCGCCGAACTTCGCAAGTGCGGCACCGATCTCGTTGGCCTTGACCGGATCTTTGACCGGAGCCTGGATGCGCAGCGTGTCGCCGTCGACGATCTGGATCTTCGCCTCGGCCTCGCCGAACGGACGCAGCACGTCGCGTGCCTCGGCGATGCTCACCCCGGGAGCCCGAACCTCCCAGGAGCTGCCACCCTCGAAGTCGATGCCGAGGTTCAGGCGCAGCACCACGATGGCGAAGATGGCGACGAGGATCGCCACGCCCGACACGATCCGCGAAATGCGCCACATGCGGGGGAAGTTCAGCGATGTCTCGCCGAGATAGAGGTCGCTCCAGATGCTCATCGGCCGACCTCCCCGGCCGGGATCATGCTGGGCGTCGTGCGCGCCGAGCCGGGCAGACCGTACTTGGTCGGGTTGTTCACGAAGTGACCCGTACGACCGATGAGCTTCACGATTGGCCCCAGGAAGAAGTAGGTGGCCACGAGGTCGAGCACCGTGGCCAGGCCGAGGTAGAACGCGAACCCGCGCACCGCGCCCGATGTGAGGAAGAACAACGTGGCCGCACCGAGCAGGGATGCGAGGTCGGCCTTGAGCACCGTGGAGAACGCGCCGGCGAACGAGCGCTCGGACGCGCTGCGCGGCGAACGGCCGTTGCGTATGTCTTCCTTCATGTGCTCGAAGAACACGATGTTCGAGTCGAGCGAGACGCCGATCGACACGATGATGCCGGTGATGCCGGCGAGGGTGAGCGCAAGGCCGCGTGTTTCGGACAGGTACGAGATCACCGCCCACAACAAGCCGAACGAAAGCACCAGGCTCGCGAGGGCGATTGCGCCGAGCAGGCGGTAGTAGAGCAGCACGTAGATGGACACGAGTGCCAGGCCGACGATGCCGGCGGTGATGCCCGCGTTCTTCGCGTCGTTGCCGAGCGTGGCCGACACGGTCTGCACGCTCTGCTGCTCGAGCTCGATGGGCAGCGCGCCGTACCGCAGCTTGGTGGTGATGTCCTCGGCTTGACCCTTGGTGTAGTTGCCTGACAACTGGACGCTTTCGTCGAAGTTGGCGGCCTGGACCGTGCCGGCGAACTCGATCACGCCGTCGAGGACGATGGCCAGCTTGCCGGTGGGGCAGGTCTCGGCTTGGGAGAAGCACGCCGCGGCCAGCACGTTGAGCTGGTCGCGGCCCTCGGCGCCGCCCTTGGGGTTCAGGCTGACCGTCCAGCCACCCGACGAGCCGGCGATCTGCGGGGCCTGCGCTTCGGCGCTGGAGATGCCGGTGCCGGTGAGGCCGGTGGGGCCGAGTTGATAGCGCGCCTTCAGGTCGCCCGACTCACGGTCGCGTTCGGGAAGCAACACGGTGGCTTCGGCGAGGTCCTCTTCGCGCGTGGTGGTCGGCTTGCTGACCCCCACGAGATCCTCGAGCGACTTGCGACGCTCCCCGGCGGTCTGGGGAATGGTGGTGGTCGGGACCGGCGCGCTGGTCGTGGTGGCCGTCTCGCCGGCCACGGTGGTGGTGGGCGCCGCGGTCGTGGTGGTGGCGTTGGGGTCGATGCCCAGGCTCTCGAGGGTGGCGCCGACGTCGGGGACGCAGTTGCCGATCTGGGCGCCCTGCGAGCTGCACGAGTCGACGACGACCGGCCGGAAGCGCAGCTCGGCGGTAGACCCGACGAGTGCGATGGCCCGATCGCGGTCTTTGACGCCGGGGATCTGCACCAAGATGTTGGTGCCCTGGCGCGAGATCTCGGGTTCGGCCACGCCCAGGGAGTCGATGCGGTTGCGGATGATCTCGATCGCCTGATCGAGCGCACCCGAGTCCGCAGGGGCGGTCGGCTTGAGCACGACCGACACACCGCCCTTCAGATCGAGGCCCAGCTGGGGACGATGCCCGGCGATGAGCGAGCCGCTCACCGAGAGGATGGTCACCAGGAGGAAACCGATCAGGAGGGTCCGTTGCCTTTTTCGCATCTACTTGCCTTCAGAGGTGGATTCAGTCGGTTGCACGACCTTGCGGAGCACTGCGGTCTTCGACACGTGCAGTTCGATGCCGGGCGCGACCTCGAGGTACACGGAGTCGCCGTCGACCTCGGCGATGACGCCGTAGATGCCGCCGGTGGTGAGCACCGAGTCCCCCTCGTCGAGCGAAGCCAACAGCGCCGCCTGCGCCTTCTTCTGCTTCTGCTGCGGCATGTAGATCAGATAGAACATCGCGAGCACGAGCAGCGGCAGGATGAGATAGCTCATGGGAAGACCCTCCGGGGACGCTTCGCAGGCGCGAGCCCGATGAATCTACCGTGCGCTGACCTCGGCTCTCGCTCATCCACCAGGTATCCGTCGGCCTTTCGACCCAGGCCGTGAGGACTACCCCGCCGATGCTCGACGTGAGTCGGCCCGGCTCGGTGAGCGGCGGTCAGCCCCAGGTGGCGTGCGTCTCGGCCCGGAACTCGGCGAACCGGCCCTCGGCGATCGCCGAGCGCAGCGCTTCGACGAACGACAGCAGCCACCACAGGTTGTGCAAGGTGAGCAGCCGACCGGCCGTCGGCTCGTCGACGCTCAGCAGGTGGCGGAGGTAGCCCCGGCTGTAGCGGGCCACCGGGCTCCCGACGAGCTTCGCGTCGATGGGGTCGTCGTCGCGCGCGTACTCGGCGCGGCGGATGTTGAGGCGCCCGTCGGTGGTGAGCAGCGTGCCGTGGCGGGCGAGCCGGGTGGGCAGCACGCAGTCGAACATGTCGACGCCGAGCGCCACCACTTCGACGATGCCCACCGGGTCACCGAGGCCCATGAAGTAGCGCGGCTGGTCGGCCGGCAGCATGGCCGTGACCTCGTGCAGGGCCGGCAGCATCTCCTCGCGGGTCTCGCCGACCGACAGGCCACCCACCGCGTAACCGTCGAAGCCGACCTCGAGGATGCGTTCGGCCGACTCGCGCCGCATCGCGTGATCGGTGCCGCCCTGCACGATGCCGAACTGGTGATGGCGGGCCACGAGATCGTCGCCGCTGGTGAGGAACCGCTCGCGACCACGGGCCGCCCACAGGGAGGTGCGGTCGACGGCGGCGCGCAGCACGTCGGCCGGGGCATCGGCCGGTGGGCACACGTCGAGCACCATCTGGATGTCGCTGCCCAGCGCGAGCTGTACGTCGACCGCGCCCTCGGGGGTCAGCCGGTGCTTCGAACCGTCGTAGACGCTCTTGAAGACCGCGCCCTCGTCGTCGACCTTCGGCTCGAGCGAGAAGATCTGATAGCCACCCGAATCGGTGAGTATGTGGCCGTCCCAGTCGGTGAACCCGTGGAGCCCGCCGAGCGCGCGCACGGTCTCGGCCCCCGGCCGAAGCATGAGGTGGTACGTGTTGCCGAGCACCACCTCGGCGCCGAGCATCTCGAGATCACCGGCCGACAGGTGGCGCACCGCGCCCCGCGTCCCCACCGGCATGAAGCACGGCGTGGCGAAAGAACCGCGGGCCGTGTGCACCCGCCCCACGCGCGCCGCGCCGTCGCGTGCGGTTTCGACGAACGAGGCCTTCATGTCGACGTCCCGTGCTCTCGCACTGCGGGCAGCACCTCGTCGAGCGAGCGCCCTTCGACCAGCGCACTGGTCACCTCGCGTGCCACCCGACCGGCTCGTCGTGTACCACGGACGTACCACACCACGGGACGGGCATCGATCGTGCGGGCCTCGACGCGCCACGGCCGCAAGCCCACGATGTTCAGCACGAGCAGCACCGGGAACGCAACGAGTCGTACGAGCCCCCGGGCGATGACGAGACCCGGCGCCATCGGCGCGGACGACCCGAGCACCCGGCGCGACACGCGCCACACCCCTCGATCCTTTGTGATCACGATCTTGGCCACCGGTCACCGCCTCGCCACGAGCATGGCATCACCGAACGAGAGCATGCGGTACCGCTCGGCGATCGCGATGTCGTAGAGCTCGCGCCAGCGCGGCCCGATGAACGCGTCGACGAGCACCAGCAGACTCGATCGCGACAGGTGGAAGTTGGTCAGCAGCACGTCGACCACCGCGAACGGATACGGGCGTCGGATGAACAAGTCGGTGCGGCCCGAGAGCTCGCCGCGCGCCGCGGCCGACTCGAGTGCACGCACCGACGTCGTGCCCACCGCGATGACCCGCGAGGCATGCTGCACGGCCTCCCACGTGGCGGCGGGAACGCTGTAGCGCTCGGTGTGCATGCGGTGCAACGAGACATCATCGACGGCGATCGGGCGGAACGTGTCGAGCCCGACGACCAGCTCGACGTGCGCGACCGAGGCGCCCGCCGCGATGCATGCGTCGAACACCTCGGCGGTCAGGTGGAGCCCCGCGGTGGGCGCCGCGGCCGACGCGGCCCGCTCGGCGTAGATGGTCTGATAGCGACCCGGATCGGCGAGTCGCTCGGTGATGTAGGGCGGCAACGGCATCTCGCCGTGCGCGTCGAGCGCGCCCAGCAGGTCGGCGCTCTCGACGCGCACCAGGCGGCGCCCCTCGCCGAGATCGTCGGCGAACTCGATTCGCAGATCATCACCGATCACCACCTGCGTGCCCGGAGCCAGTTTGCGACTGGGCCGCACCAGTGCTTCCCAGACCGACTCGCCGCGCTCCTCGAGCAACAGGACCTCGCCCGCTCCCCCACTGGCGCGGCGGAAACGGATGCGCCCGGGCAGGACACGCGTGTCGTTCACCACCAGCAGATCGCCGGGGCGCACGAAGGCCGCGAGCTCGCCCGTGCGTCGGTGTTCGACCGTGCCGTCGAGATCGACGAGCAGGCGCGAGGCGTCGCGGGGCTCGACCGGATGCTGCGCGATGAGCTCACCGGGCAGGTCGTAGGCGAACTCGTCGATGTGCACCGGGAAACGATACGGCCACGCCGGCGATTGCCTCGCCCCTCGACGTCGCGATGAAGCCGGGCGACGCGGTCGCGGTCAGTCGAGGAGGCCGGGGATGGGTGCCACGTCGGGCGTGGTGGTGGGCGGCACCAGACCCAGGTGCTGCCACGCCTCGAGGGTGGCCACGCGGCCGCGCGGGGTGCGCATGAGCAGGCCCTGCTGGATGAGGAACGGCTCGTAGACGTCCTCGACGGTCTCGGTGGGTTCGCTCACGCTGATGGCCAGCGTGGACAGCCCGACGGGGCCGCCCCGGAAGCGGCTGCACAGTGCGGTGAGGATGGCCCGGGTCGGTTTGTCGAGACCCAGGTTGTCGACGCCGAAGAACGTGAGGCCCTCCTGCGCGACCTTGCCGTTGACCACCCCGTCGCGGTGCACCTCGGAGAAGTCACGCACCTGGCGCAACAAGCGGTTCGCGATGCGGGGAGTGCCACGCGAGCGCTTGGCGATCTCGAAAGCGCCATCGTCGTCGAGACGCACCCCGAGGATGCGGGCCGCCCGGGCCACGATCGACTCGAGGTCGGCCGGCTCGTAGTAGTCGAGTCGCTCGACGAGGCCGAACCGGTCGCGCAAGGGCCCGGTGATGAGGCCGGTGCGCGTGGTCGCGCCCACCAGGGTGAAGCGCGGCAGATCGAGGCGCAACGTGCGCGCAGCGGGGCCCTTGCCGAGCACGAGGTCGAGCTGGAAGTCCTCCATCGCGGGATAGAGGACCTCCTCGATCACGCGCGACAGGCGGTGGATCTCGTCGATGAACAACACGTCGCCGTCCTCGAGCTTGGTGAGGATGGCCGCGAGGTCACCGGCGCGTTCGAGTGCGGGGCCGGAGGTGATGTGGAGCTCGGCGTCCATCTCGACGGCGATGATGTGGGCGAGCGTGGTCTTGCCGAGCCCCGGCGGGCCGGCGAACAGCAGGTGATCGGCGGCCTGGCCCCGCTGGCGCGCCGCACCGAGGATGACCCCGAGCTGAGCCTTCAGCTCACGCTGGCCGACGAAGTCGCTGAGCGTGCGGGGCCGCAGACCGAGCTCGGTCTCGTTTTCGACCGGGTCGTCGGGCGCCGGCTCGGGTGACAGCAGTTCGTTCCGCGCCCCGACCCCACCGGCATCGTGCGGCTCGGGTGACAGCAGCTCTTTTCTCAACGCCGCCCCCTGCTCATACGCGCACCGCCAGCATCTTGAGCGCCTGGCGCACGAGGTCGGCCGCGTCGCCCTCGGGTGGGAGCCGGCTGAGCACGTCGCGGATCTCGTCGAGGTCGTAGCCGAGCCCGCCGAGCGCGTCGCGCACATCGGCGAGCACGTTGGCCGGCCGAGCGCCCCCGGCCCGGCCGGATGCGTCGCGGCCAGAAGCGGCGTCGGCCAAGGCGGTGAGGTCGACGACGTCGGGCAGGTCGAGCTTCGACTTCAGCTCGACGAGCAGGCGGGCGGCGGTCTTCTTGCCCACGCCGGGCACGAGGCACAACGCGGCGACGTCGTCGGAGGCCAGCGCGAGCCGGAGCTGCGCCGGCGAGTGCACCGACAAGATGGCGAGGGCCAGCGAGGGCCCGACGCCGTGCGCGCTGATGAGCGCCTCGAAGCAGACCCGCTCGTCCTTGGCGGCGAAGCCGTACAGGGTGACCGCGTCCTCGCGCACGTGGTGGTGGATCTGGACGAACACGTCGTCGCCCACCTCACCGAGGTCGATCGACGTGTTGGGGGTGACCGTGATGCGATAGCCGACACCGGCCACCTCGACGAGCACCTCGCCGAACTCGCGGTCGAGCAGCTGCCCGCGCAAAGAGCCGATCATCGGGGTGCTCCCTTCGTCGACGGACGCCGACCCGCCGCTGGGTGGGTGAGGGTGGACGGCGTCAGCGCCGACGCTACGGGACGGGGCACCCGCGACCGGCGCGCCAGGTGGCACAGCGCGATGGCGATGGCGTCGGAGGCGTCGACGGGGCGCAACGGGTGATCGATGCCGAGGATGGTCTGCACCATGCGCTCGACCTGGGCCTTGGGTGCGGCACCCCAACCGGCCACGGCTTCTTTGACCTCGTTCGGGCTGTACTCGGTGACCGAGCAGCCGGCAGTGACCGATTCGGCCATGAGCACGCCGCTGGCCTGACCAACCGACATGGCCGTGCGCACGTTGACCTGGAACAGGACCCGTTCGATGGCCACCTCGTCGGGCTGGAGCTCGACCAGCAGCGCCCGGAACTCGCGTTGCAGCTCGGCGAGCCGCTCGGCGAGCGGCATCCCGGGTGGCGTGGCGATGACCCCGGCCGCCACGGCCTTCTGGATGCGGCCCCGTTGCTCGACACAGCCATATCCGCAGCGGGAGAGGCCAGGGTCGACGCCGAGCACGAACATCTGTACGAACCTACCTCGTCCTTCAGGTTCGCGGGGCGATGCCGATGAAGAAACGATGCCTCGTTCTGACGCTCCGACCACCGCCGCGACCGTCGAGGTCCGGGCGGTCCACAAGCGCTTCGGCCAGAAGCCGGCCCTCGCCGACCTGAACCTCGTCGTACCCAGCGGCACCATCACCGTGCTGCTCGGCCCGAACGGCGCGGGCAAGACCACGGCGATCCGCATGATCACCGGTGCGCTCCTGCCCGAGCCGGGCACGGTGCGCACCTTCGGCCTCGACCCCCTGACCGACGGCGAGGAGGTCCGGCGCCATTGCGGCGTCGTCTCGGCGAAGCCGGCGCTCTATGACCGGCTCACCGGCTACGACAACCTCCACTACGCCGCCGAGCTCTACGGGCTGGGCCGCAAGTGCCGCGATCGCATCGTCACCGCGGCGTCCCGCTTCGGCATCGACGGCGCACTCGACCAACAGGTGGGCGGCTACTCGACGGGCATGAAGACCCGGCTCGCGCTCAGCCGCGCCGTGCTGCACGAACCGCGCCTCCTGCTCTTCGACGAGCCGACTTCGGGCCTCGACCCGGAATCGTCGGCCGCGGTGCTCGCGCTCATCCGGGAGATGACCGCTGACGGTTCGACCGTGGTCATGTGCACCCACCACCTGGTCGAGGCCGAGGGTCTGGCCGACCAGGTCGTGATGCTCGAGGACGGCACCGACCTCGTGTCAGGGACCCCCGCCGAGCTCGCACGTCGCTACTGGCCGGCGTCGATCGTGCGTCTCGCGGTCGAAGATCCCCGGCACCTCGATCTCGTCGCCCGCGAGCCCGGCGTCCTTCGCGTCGAGCGCATGGCCGGTGGGCTGAACGTGCACCTCGCGAGCTTCGCGTCGGTACCTGATCTCGTGAACGCGCTCGTCGCGCAGGGTGCACGCATCGCGCGGATCGACCCGCACATCCCGACGCTCGAAGACCTGTACTTCGCGGTGCGCCGCGAGCACTCCGAGAAGCGCACCCGCGCCGCAAACCCGAACCGCGCCGAAACGGTTGCCGCACGCTCGGCCGACACCCAGGCCGCAGAGATGGAGATCGCCCGATGAGTCGCCCGCCGAGAACGCGGATCAACTGGGCCCGTGTGCGCACGGTCGCCCGCACCGACCTGAAGCAGCTCGTCGTGTCGAAGGACTTCTGGGTCCCCATGGGCATCCTCGGGGCGTTCTTCTTCCTCATCGTGCCCGCAATCCTGTTGTTGTCGATCACCCAGATCGGCAGCAACCCCGCGGTCGGAAAGATCGCCGCGACGCTCGACGTGCTCCCGGCCAAGGCGCAGGCATCGATCAAGGGCGACACCGACGCCGGACGCGCCGGCTACGCACTCGCAGTGTTCCTCTTCGCGCCGATGGCCGTGGTGGTACCGCTCACCATCTCGACCGCAGTGGGCGCAGCCACCATCGTCGGCGAGCGCGAGCGGGGCACCGGCGAGTTCCTCGCCCACTCCCCCGCGTCAACCCGCGAGATCTACCTGGGCAAGCTGTTCGCCAGCATGGTGCCGGGCTACATCACCACGCTCGTGGGCTTCGGGCTGTACTCGCTGCTCGTCAACCTCGTCGTCGGCCCCGAGGTCGGCGGCTGGTTCTTCCCCACGCAGGAATGGTGGATCCTGATGCTGGTGATCGTGCCCGCGTTCTTGGCGCTGGCACTGTCGATGGTGCTGCGGTTGTCGGCACGGGTGAAGTCGACCGCAGCCGCGCAACAGGCATCGGGGCTCGTGACACTGCCCCTCATCATGGTGGCCTACTCGCAGTCGACGGGCGCCTTGTTCGGCACCGGCGGCTCCACGTGGATCGTCGCCATCGTCGCGTGGGCCTTGGCCATCCTCGGCCTCACACGCGGCATGCGGTCGGTGCGCCGGGCCCGCCTGCTCGGCGTGGCCGACGAGCAATAGCGCGGTTCGTCGCGCCCGCTCCTCAGGAGAGCTTGCGCAGCTCGGCCGCGATGACCTCGGTGGGTTGATACATCAAGCTGGTCACCGAGCGGTGCGTGTAGCGCACGATGCCCGCGGCGTCGATCACGAAGACCGAACGGCGATAGAAGCCGAGCGGTCCGAGGATCGAGAAGCTCGCGCCGACGGCCTTGTCGCGATCGGCGAGGAGTGGGAACGCGTAACCGCCGTTTGCCGCGGCGAACGCGTCATGCGATTCGACCGATTGCGGTGACACACCGAGCACCTGCGCGCCGGCGATGTCGAGGTCGCGCACACTGTTCGAATAGGCCGCGAGCTGCACCGTGCACACGGGCGAGTTGTCGGCCGGGTAAAACGCGAGCACCACGGGCTGACCGCGATATTCGGCAAGCGAGTAGGAGCGATGGCCTTCGGGCGTGCCGTCGGTGCCGTCGATGCGGAAATCGGGCGCCGGATCGCCCACCGACAGGCGTTGGCCGCTCATGCGGTCGCGCCGAGAGGGTTCACAGTTCGACCGACGCGAGGATCTCGTCGGGCACGTCGAAGTTGCCGTAGACGCCCTCGACGTCGTCGTTGTCATCGAGCAGATCCACGAGCTTCAGCACGGCCTTCGCCGCGGCCTCGGTGTCGAGCAGCACCGAGGTAGACGGCAGCATGGTCACGTCGGCCGAGTCGAACGCGATGCCTGCCTCCTCGAGCGCGGCACGCACCGTCGGCAGGTCGGTCGGCGCGCAGGTGACCCGCCAG
>JBKJKR010000353.1:0-2978 GCA_046597135.1 Acidimicrobiales bacterium
GCCCCCGATCTGGCGCCGGGCATCGGCCAGGTACACCTGGTGGCCCCGGCGCGCCGCGACCCGTGCCGCCTCCATGCCCGCCGGGCCGGCCCCCACCACCACCACCGTGCGCGCCACGGCGGTCGGTACGAGCTCCATCTCGGCCTCGCGCGCAGCAGCCGCATTGACGGCACAGGTCACCGGCACCCGATGCGGGCCGATGTGGTGGCACTCCGACAGGCCGATGCACATGCGCACCGACGCGGCGTCACCGCGTCGAGCCTTGTTCGGCAGGTCGGGATCGGCGATGAGTGCCCGCACCATGCCGATCATGTCGGCCGCACCATCGGCGAGGATCCCTTCGGCGATGGACGGATCGATGATGCGTCCGGTCACGATCACCGGCACGTTCACGGCTCGCTTCACCGCTGCGGCCGCGGCCACGTTGAACGCCGGCGGCGTCGACCACGGACTCACGTAGGCCGTCTCGATGCCGTCGCCGAAGCCGGTGTAGTTGCCACCGCTCACGCTGATGTAGGCCATGTCGGGGCCGAGCAACCGTGCGATCTCGGCGAGCTCATCGACGGTGATCCCGCGGCGCTGACCGTCGCCGTCGACACCGATGCGGCTGCCGATCGGGAAGTCGGGGCCCACCATCGAACGTGCTTCGGCGAGCACCCGTCGCACGAACCGCACCCGGTTCTCGCGGCTGCCGCCCCATCGGTCGGTGCGCCGATTGAAGTAGGGCGAGAGGAACTCGTTCACCAGGTAGCCGTGGGCGCCGTGGATCTCGGCTGCGTCGAGGCCGGATTCGCGCGTGCGACGAATCGCGTGCGCGAAGCAGAGGACCAGTTCCTCGATCTCGTCGTCGGCGAGCTCGTGCGGCACCACTGCCTCGTACGGGTCGGCCACCGCGGAAGGCGCCATGACCGGTCCGACGTGCGCGCCATGGCGGGCCGCGCCCGAGTGGTACACCTGCGCGAATCCCTTCGCGCCTTCGGCGTGGATGATCTCGGCCCGGCGCCGCAACCCGGGGATCACGGTGTCGTCGTAGTGCGCGATCCCCTCACGCGTCAGCGGTGAAAGCGCCTTCGCATCCCAGTCCGACGACGTGGAGCGCGGGCCCGGCCCAAGCGTGTACCCGTAGACGCCACCGCTCGCGTGGACGCCGAGCAAGCTCGCGCCACCGCGCGCTCGCTCCTGCAGGTAGCGGAGGTCGCGTGCGTCGCCGAGCCCGGTCCCGTGCATCGTGTTCACGATGCGGTTGCGGATGGTGAAGTTACCGATCGTCAAGGGCTCGAAGAGTCGCCGGAAGCCGGCCGCGATCGGTCCCGCGTCGCTACCGCCATGCACCGGAGCGCTCATGGCTCAGCCGAAGGGCTGAAGGCTCGACGCCACGACCCACATGCTGAAGTACTGGCTGTTGGCGCCATAGGCCATGGCGAGCGCGACCTTCGCGTTCTCGACCTGGTGCTCGCCGGCTGCGCCGCGGACCTGCAGCGCGGCCTCCGCGAACCGGAGAAGACCTGACGCGCCGATCGGGTTCGACGACAGCACGCCGCCCGAGCAGTTGATGGGGAAGGAACCACCGAGCTCGGTGTCACCGTTGTCGATCATGCGCCACCCCTCGCCGAGCTCCGCGATGCCATGACCTTCGAGCCAGATGGCCTCGTGCCACGAGAACGGCACGTACAGCTCGGCCATGGACAGCTGGCGCCGCGGGTCAGTGATACCGGCCTGCGCGTACACGTGTGCGGAGCAGTCGACCACCGCCGCAGGGCGCACCGGGTCGCGCCCGGGGAACGCGCCGGGCTCGCTTCGTGACGCGGTGCCGAGCACCCATGCCGGTGGCCGACCGGCTGCCGCAGCTTCCTTGCCGCCCGCTTCGTCGGTGAGCACGACTGCGCACGCGCCGTCGGAGGACGGGCACGACTCCAGGTAGCGGAGCGGGTCCCACAGCATCGGCGAGGCCTTGACCTTCTCGATCGAGATGTCGTGGATCTGCAAGTGGGCGTACGGGTTCTTGAGCGCGTTCTTGCGGTCCTTCACCGCGACCATCCAGCCGATGTGCTCGGGTGCTCCCGTGCGGTGGATGTACGACCGGATGAACGGCGCGAACGACCCACCGGCTCCGAGGCTCGCGCCCTTGCCACTGCCCAGGGCGAACTGCGCATTGCCCTCGGACTGCTTCTCGTATGCCACAGCCAGCACGCGTCGGAAGCGGCGCGTCTGCACGTGCGATGCGGCGACCACCCCGGTGCTGCCCCCGACGGAGCCGGCGGTGTGGACGCGGAACATCGGCTTGCCAACGGCGCCGAGCGCGTCCGACAAGTAGAGCTCGGGCTTCATCACGCCTTCGAACAGGTCGGGCGCCTTGCCGAGCACGACCGCGTCGATGTCGGCCATGGTCATCTGCGCATCGTCGAGTGCCCGGAACACCGCCTCGCGCACGAGCCCGCCCATCGACACGTCACGACGGCGCGACTTGTGATGGGTCTGCCCCACGCCGACCACTGCGCACGGTTCAGCGCTCATCTTGTTCCCCCTCGAGGATGCAGACCAGGTTCTGTTGCAGGCACGGACCCGACGTCGAATGGGCCAGTGCTCGGTTCCCGCCCGAGAAGATGTGGTCGGCGGCGTAGCCGATGCGGCAGAGCCCGGTCGCCATGATGGGGTTCGAGGCCAGCGCACCACCGGACGGGTTCACCTTCACCTCGTCACCGAGGCCGAGCACGTGACGCAGCAACAGCTCCTCGTGGGTGAACGCTGCTTGCAGCTCGGCTATTTCGACCGGGCCGTCGCCGAGGCCTGCGACATTGGCCGCTATGCGCACCGAAGGCGCATCGGCGAGATCACGGAACGACGGGTTGTGGCACTCGGTGCGATGGTCGAGGCCGCGGATGAACGCCGGGTGCTCGCGGAGCTCACGCGCGCGGTCCGCAGTGGCGAGCACCATCGCGCACGCGCCATCGGTGATGGGCGGAAGATCGTGGCGGCGC
>JBKJKR010000331.1:0-16638 GCA_046597135.1 Acidimicrobiales bacterium
TGGAAGTGGTCGCCCTCCCAGTTGAACGGCCCGTCGATCGAGGTCCACGAATGCACGATCAGGTCGACCGCTTCCCAGAAGCGCTCCTTCATCAGCACCGGGTTCACGTTCGACGGCGAGATCTCCTGGGGCACGCCGCGGACGAAGCCGACTTCGATGCGACCTCGCGAGATCACGTCGCACATCGCCATCTCCTCGGCGACACGCACCGGCTCTTCACGATTCGAGACCGGATTGCCGAGGATCAGCAGGCGCGCCTGCTTCGTCTCGCGAGCGAGGATCGCCAACGCCAACGGCGCGCAAGCATCGACGCACGTGGCCGTGGCGTGGTGCTCGTTCACCATGAGGTCGAGCCCTGCGGCATCGGCGGTGCGGTACAGGTCGAAGTAGCGCTCGTAGAGGTCGGCACCGCGCTCGGGGTCGAACACTCGCGACGGCAACGTGACACGCACGGATTCGAACTCGTCGTCGGGTGGAAGGTCGGGATAGGGCATCTCGCTGAAGAACCACGAGCGGAACGTCATGCCGGCTCCTCGTCGAGCAGTCGTCGCACCTCGGCCACCACGACGCGCGGCCGCTCCTCGTCGACCCGATGCGCGACGCCATCCGCACGCACCAGGTGCGCCGGCGGCTCGAACGCGGTCGCGTATGCGCCATAGAACTCGTCGGCGTCGAAGACGAACCGGTCCTCGGCGCCATACACGATGCTCACCGGGACCGTCACGCGGTCGAGACGCCGGCGCAACTTCGGGTCATGGAAGTAGGGCTTCCATGCGTAACGAGTGGTGGCGTGCTGGGCCCGTGCGAGCTCGTCGAACTCGACGTCGGCGAGCAAGCTCCGATCGACCACCGGGGCCGACACGTGCATCGCCCGCGCGATCTCGTCGGCGGGCGCGGCGTACAGGTCGAGGTAGTCGCGATCGGTGCGGCCCCGCACCTTGATGCCGACCGGCGCAACGAGCACCGCAGCCCGCACGTTCGGCGCGCCACGCACCAACGCGTCGGCCACCACCCAACCACCGAGCGACACGCCGACGAGCACCACCGGTCCGGGCACGGTGGCCAGGTAGTCGAGCAGCACGATCGCAAGATCGTCGATGCCGGTGATGTGCGACGGCCAGGGCGCATCACCCCAGCCCGGCAGCACGATCGACCGCACCGAGGCGCCGTGCGCGAGACCGGCGATGAGCGGCCCGGAGAAGAGCAGCCCATCCTCACCGTGCACGAACACGACGACCGGACCGGCGCCGCGCTCGTGCACCTCGACCGTGACCCCTCGCAGAGTGTGCATGCTCATCGGGACATCGGGCTCGGCCGGGAACGCCTCACGCGCCGAGGATGCATCACGCCACGCCGAGGGCGGTGGCCCACTCGAGGTTGAGCCGGGCCGATTCGACGTGCGCACCGTGCACCACGTGCGCCTCGCCCTGGCCGGGGTCACCGTGCAGGATCGGACCTTGACCCGTGCGGGCTGCCTCGTCGCCGAGGGCGACCAGTTCCTTCCAGTAGGTCACGTCTGCGGGCGACGGGGTGAACACCTCGTGGGTGGGCGCAACGTGCTCGTGGTAGCTGATGAGCATGCCGTAGTACCCGAGGTCGCGAAGCTCGGTCGCGAACCCGCGGAAGCCGTCGAGGTCGAGCGTGGGCCCGCCCCACATGCCGCTGATCGGGTAGCGGATGCCCGCAGCGCGCGCGTCGATGAGCACGTTGCTGCGCAACACGAACGTCTCGGCGCTCGCCGGCGTCCATCGGAACCCGACGGCCTGGTGGATGTCGCCGAAGCGACTGATCGCGCCGCCCAAGTACGCCACGCGCGGTGACGCCATGGCGATGTCGAACGCGCGACGCAACGCCGGCGCGGTCTCGAGGATCGGGTAGAGCACGACCTGACCGAGCGGGAGTCCGGCTTCGGCCTCGGCGTTGGTCAGCACTGCGTCGGCGGCGACGATGTCGTCAGGACCGTATGACTTCGGCACCACCACGCCGTACAACGACGGGTGCAGGATCGCCCGCAGATCCTTCGACATCTGCCCGGTGCGCGGTGCTTGGACGCGGCAGAAGAGCCGCGGGCTGCCCGCTGTGCCGGCCGGCGGGGCGCCCGTGATCACCTCGCGCACGATGTCGCGAGCCCGCTCGCGGACACGCTCGTTCATGGGCGACTGTGGTTCTTCCATGTCGATGACCAGCGCGTCGGCACCGCTGTGCAGCGCCGCCTCGATCCGGGCCGGTTCGGTGCTGGCGACGAAGAGCACCGAACGCAACGGGAGCATGGGGAGTCGGTCGGTTCTCACAAGTGCTCCCCTGTCGCGATCACATCGGCTACCGCTTTCTCGACGACCGTGCCGGTGAAGTAGTCGGGGTTCATCGCGGCGTGCAGGCGAATGGGGTTCGTGAACACGAAATCGCGGAAGCCTGCTTCGTCGACGGTGCCGTGCTCGACGAGCTCCCAGGCCTCGGCCACGGTGCCGCTCATGTCGGGAACGTCCCAGTGCGAGATGTCGCTGCCGAAGAGCGCACGCAGCTTTGCGCCGTGCGGGTTCACACGGTCGTTGAACGCCCAGGCCACGAGCGGGTCGTCGGCCTCGCACCCGAAGTAGAAGTTGGGCACGAACTTGTCGCGCAGCTCGGTCGGCGAGCCCACGTGCACCGCGGCGAAGTCATCGAGCTCGGCCGGACGCGCCGCAGGCTTCGCGAACCACTCGCGCAGGCGTTCGGTGTCCTGCACCATCGCGTCGTCGCCGTGCGAGCCCACGTAGGCCATGAGCCGATCGACATCGAGTCGATCGGGGTCGAACTGCCAGATGTCGCGGGAGTTGCGCTTCTCCCAATGCCCGAGAAGCGCCGTGTAGAGGCCCGCTGCCCAGGCCACGCCACCTTCGAGGAACCCGAAGCGCAACGTCGGGAAACGGTGGGTGACACCACCGAGGAACAACGACTTCGCCGTGGCCTCGTGGCACTTCCCGATGCCGTCGATGTGGTTGTAGACGTAGTTGGAGACCGAGCGCGAAAGGTCGTGGTACTGCACCGAGCTGTGCACGGACGGGGCGATGCGGCGGTCGACGCAGGCTTGCCAGAGCGGGTCGTAGTCGTAGTCGCTGTCGAGTCCGAAGTGGTCGAGCCGGTACACCTTGGGCGACAACGAGCCGTGCTTCTTCTCGAGCTTGGCGATGGGGCGCCGTGCGTACGCCGAGATCAGACACGACTTGAACCCGAGATCGACCGCGTTGTGCAATACCTCGACTGCGAGGTCGGGTCGTTGCATGGGAATGAGCGCGCCGACGGTCATGCGGTCGGCGTACGGCGCGAAGATCCGCGCGTACGCGCGGTTGACCGCCATGCACACCGCCGCGCCGAGCTCGGCGTCGTCGATGTCGAGCAGCCCGATGGTCATCGACGGGTAGAGGATCGTGAAGTCGATCCCGAACTCGTCGAGCCGTTCGTAGAGCAGCGCGGGTATGTGCGACGTGGCTCGGTCGAGCACGTTCTCGGACGGCCAGCCCCACCACGACGGCATGGACGACCACGACTCGCGGGCGCCGCTCAGCGTGCGAGACGAGAGGATCGTCGACGTGTCGGTGGGCTTGAGCGGGTTCTTCAGGTAGCGCTCGCGCAGGACGGCGCCACCGATGTCTTCGAGGTTGTGCAGGATCTCGTCGTGCAACAGCGGCGCCATCTCGACGAAGTGGCCATCGCCGTCGATGACCGGATGCGGTACCTGGGCACGCACCTGCGCGGACGTGAGACTCATGAGCTCCCCTTTCACCCTCCGCCGCTCACCGTAGTGCGGCCGCCGACTCTGCGAGGATGCGCACGTGCGTGCATTCGACTGGTTCTTCCGCAATCGCGAGACCGGTGAGATCACCATCGCGCAGTTCCCGAACCTGCCCCTGTGGATCTTCCTGGGCGCCTCGCTGGTGGCGCGCCTCGCAGGCGACGGCGATGTGGGCTCGGTGGCCCGATGCGCGGCCACCGGAGCACTCGGGTGGTGGGCCGTCGACGAGATGGCCCGCGGGGTGAACCCCTGGCGCCGGGCGCTCGGCGCGGGCGGGCTCGGCCTCGTCGTGTGGCGTCTAGTGTCGGCCGCATGAGCGAGACGCGCAGCAGCATCCTCGGCACCCGGGTGATCCGGGTCGAGGATCCGAAGTTCCTCACCGTCGGCGGTAGCTACATCGGCGACCTCGACCTGCCCGGAGCAGCGCACGTGACCTACGTGCGGTCCACCATGGCCCACGCTCGCATCCTGTCGATCGACACCGACGACGCGCGCCGGGCGCCGGGCGTGGTCGCGGTGTTCACCTCGGCCGATCTGGCATCGTTGCCGCCCGCCGCGCCGCCGATGCCCTTCATGAACCCGGCGATGGGTCGGCCGTTCCTCGCGACCGATCGTGTGCGGTTCGTGGGCGAACCGGTTGCGGTCATCGTGTCCGAGACGCGCACCCAGGGGGCCGACGCGGCCGAGCTCGTGTCCATCGACTACGAGCCGCTGCCTGCGGTGATCGACTTCGAGCACTCGGCCACCGACCCCACGCTGCTCTTCCCTGAGGCCGGCACCAACATCGTGCACGAGATCCCGGCCGCCACCGACCCCGATCTTTTCGCGGACTGCGAGGTCACGGTCACGGCACGGCTCGAGAACACCCGCATGGCGGTGGCACCGATCGAGCCTCGCGCGTGCGCCGCGGTGTGGGACGGCGAACGCCTCACCCAGTGGGCGTGCTCGCAGGGTGCGCACAACACCCGCGCCGGCATCGCGGCGCGACTCGGACTGACCAACGAGCAGGTCCGGGTCATCGTGCCCGACGTGGGTGGCGGCTTCGGTGGCAAGCAAGGCACGTACCCCGAAGAGATCATGGTCGGCTGGTTGGCCATCGAGCTCGCCCGGCCCATGCGCTGGGTCGAATCGCGGACCGAGCACATGCTGGCGTTCGCCCACGGCCGCGGCCAGGTCCAGTACGCCACGCTCGGCGGCCGCCGCGACGGCACGCTGCTCGCGTACAAGTTGCACGTGGTGCAGGACTGCGGTGGCTACCCGTCGAACTTCGGCGCGTTGATGCCCATGATGACCCGCACCATGGCCTCGGGCTGCTACCGCCTGCCCAAGATCGAGTACTCGTCGCAATCCGTGCTCACGAACACCACGCCGGTCGGCGCGTTCCGCGGCGCGGGACGTCCCGAGGCTGCAGCCGCCATCGAGCGCATGATCGAACTGTTCGCCACCGAAGCCGGCGTCGACGCGCTCGAGGTCCGCCGCAAGAGCTTCATCCGCCCCGAGCAGTTCCCGTACGAAACGCCCACCGGCGCGAACTACGACGTGGGTGCGTACCAGTCGGCCCTCGACGTCGCGCTCGACGCCGCGGGCTACGCCGACCTGCGCGCCGAACAGGCGGCGCGCCGTGCGGCCGGCGATCCCACGCTCATGGGCATCGGCATCGCGACCTACGTCGAGATCACCAACCCCATGAGTGGTGGCGAGTTCGGCGCCATCGAGGTGCACGCCGATGGTTCGGCCACCGTGCGCACGGGCTCGTCGCCCCATGGCCAGGGCCACGCGACGTCGTGGTCGATGATCGCCAGCGATCTCACCGGGATCCCGATGGAGCGCATCACGTTCGTCTACGGAGACACCGACCTCGTCCCTCGCGGTGGTGGCACCGGTGGCTCGCGTTCGCTGCAGGTCGGCGGGTCCGCCGTGAAGATCGCGACCGACACGCTCGTCGAACGCGCACGCGGCCTGGCCGCCGACCTGCTCGAGGCCAACGTCGACGACGTCGTGCTCAACCGTGACAGTGGGAGCTTCCACGTCGTCGGCACGCCGGCACGCCAACGCACCTGGGCCGATCTTGCGACCGCCGCGTCCGACCGGGAGTCGACGCTCGCCGAGGAGGTCGACTTCGTGCCCAACGGCGCGACCTTCCCGTTCGGTACGCAGATCGCCGTGGTCGACATCGACACCGAGACCGGCAACGTGCGCGTGCGCCGCCTCATCGGCGTCGACGACGCGGGCCGCATCCTCAACCCGTTGCTGCTCGACGGACAGATCCACGGGGGCATGGCATCGGGCATCGGGCAGGCCCTCCTCGAGCACGTCCGCTACGACGACGAAGGCAATCCGCTCACCGCGAACTTCGCCGATTACGGCATCATCTCCATGACCGAGCTCCCGAGCTTCGAGTTGCACGAGCACGAGACGCCCACGCCCCGCAACCCGCTCGGCGCGAAGGGCATCGGCGAGTCGGGCACCATCGGTGCGACACCCGCGGTGCAGAACGCGGTGTGCGACGCGCTGGCGCACCTCGGCATCCGACACGTCGACATGCCCTTCACGCCTGAACGCATGTGGCGAACGCTGGCCGGCTGACCGTGGCGATCTTCACCATCTACGACGTGCGCATCCGGCCCGGTCGGCTCGACGACTTCTACGCCAAGGAGGTCGGCGGGCACGCCATGGCCGTCCGGCTCGGCGCCGAGCAACCGACCATCCTCCGGGACACCACCGACGACCACCGTTTCGTCGTCACGTTCCGCTTCGCCGATGCCGATGCCTACGCGGCGTTCCTCGCCCGCGTCGCCGAGGACGACGAGGCGCAGGCCTACAACGTGCGCGCCAAGCTGCCCGAGAACCCCTCCGAGGTGTTGTCGGTGCGCGTCGTCGAGGACTTCACGCTGTAGCTAGGTTCGGCGTCCGCGGCCGTGCCCTTTATGGTGCTCCGCGCCCAAATTGCACACCCCAGAAAACATCACGCCGTGACCGTGGGTTCCCTGTTGTCGGCTCCGAGGGATCGAGCGATACGGTGACCCGGTGCGTGACACCGACTCCACTGCAGCGCTGGTCGAGCTGCGAAACGCCCGCAAACGGGTCCGCACGGCGAACATCGACTGGGTCGACGCGATGTATCGCGCGTACATCCTCACCATCGTGGGCGTCATCGCGGTGCTCGTGGCATCGGGTTATGTCGGCGACTCCGAGGTCTCGGCGCAGGGCCTCGCCGACGTGCGCGATCGGGCTCCTGCAGTCGTCGGTCTCCTCGCCGCCGTTGCGATCGCGATCGGCCTGCGTTCGGGTGCGCGCGGTGGCCCACTTGCGCTCGAGGCGGCCGACGTCCGGCACGTGCTCCTCGCCCCTGTCGACCGCGGCAAGGCGCTGCGCGGCGCGGCATACCGCCAGCTCCGCCACACCGGCCTCGGGGCCCTCGCCGTCGGTGCCATCGGCGGGCAGCTCGCGGCACGACGCCTACCGGGCAACGCCTTCGCCTGGACGATCTGCGGCGCCGCCGTCGCGATGCTCACCGCCGTTGCCGCGGTCGGGGCGGGCTATGTGGCGTCGGGGCGTCGTTGGTCGGCCCGCCGCGCCAACCTCGTCGCACTCGTGGCTGTGGCCTGGTCGGTGGTCGATCTCGTCACCGCCAACGCAACATCGCCGCTCGATCTGGTGGGCCGGCTCGCGCTGTGGCCGCTCGATTTCGACCTGCTCGCCGTGGTCGGCATCGTGGCCACGTTGCTGGTGCCGATCATCGGGCTCCGCTTCATCGACGGGTTGTCCATCGAGGCCGCCGAGCGTCGCAGCTCACTGATCGGTCGGCTCGCCTTCGCGGCGACCTTGCAGGATCTGCGCACGGTGCTGGTGCTGCGCCGTCAGCTCGCCCAGGAGCACGCACGACGCAAGCCCTGGGCCCGCTTCGTCCCCGGCGCCCGACGGTGGCCCGTGTGGGGCCGCGGCTGGCGCGGTGTGCTCCGTTGGCCTGCGGTGCGATGGGCGCGCGTCATGGTGCTCGGCGCGTGCGCCGGAGCGGCGGCCGCCGGGATCGCCGAGGGCACGACACCGCTCGTCCTCGCCGCCGGGCTCGCGATGTACATCGCCGGGCTCGACAGCATCGAGCCCCTCGCGCAAGAGGTCGATCACCCGTCGCGCACCGATGGCTACCCGGTGATCCGCGGCGCCATCCACGTGCGTCACCTCGCGGTCTCCGGCGTGGTCATGACCCTCGTGTCGCTCGTCGGGCTGGCGGTGGCCGTCGCGTTGCGGCCCGAGTTGTCCACGTTGGGCGTCGGTGGGCTCACGGTCGTCACCGCCACCGTCGGCTCGGTGGCCGGGGCCGCCATCAGCACCATCGCCGGGCCGCCCGATCAACTGTCGAGCTGGGCGCTCGGCGCTCCCGAGATCGCCGGCATGCACACCGTGATCCGCCTGCTGTGGCCGCCCGCGCTCGCCACGGTCGGCTTCGTACCCGTGATCGTGGCCACCCGGCTCGCGAGCGATCACCGCACCACGGTCGCCTCGACCACCGCCACGAGCGCCGGGCTGGTGTTGATGCTCGGCGTCGGCATGATCGCCTGGGTGTACGCCCGCGAGCCGGTGCTCGCCAACATACGAGCCAGCTTCGACTCGTTCGGGAAGGCCACATGAGCTCGAGACTGCAGACCCCGGCGAAGAAGACCGACGCCCTTCGCATCAAGAGCCTCGGCAAGAGCTACGCCGATCTCGACGCGCTCGAACCGCTCGATCTCACCGTCGAGCGCGGTGAGTCCATCGCGCTCGTCGGCCACAACGGTTCGGGCAAGTCGACGTTGCTCCGGTTGCTCGCCGGTCTGCTCGAATCGTCCTCGGGCACTGCGCGCATCATGGGCCATCCGACCGGCACCATCGGCGCGCGCGCCGCCCTGTCGTTCATCCCCGACGACCCGGTGCTCTACGACGACCTCAGCGTACGCGAGCACGTCGAGTACATCTCGCGGCTGCACGGTGGGCCCGGTTGCGACACCGACGCCGAAGCACTCATCGAGCAACTCGGTCTCGCACATCGCGCCGACGACCTCCCGACGCGCTTCAGTCGAGGGCTGCGTCAACGCACCTCGGTGCTCGTCGCGTTCTCGCGCCCCTTCGACGTGCTGCTCGTCGACGAGCCGTTCGTCGGGCTCGACGCGGCAGGCAAGGCCACCGTGCTCGAACTGTTCAAGAGCGCCAACGAGCGCGGCGCGACCGTGGTCGTCGCGACCCACGAGGAGCAGTACGTGTCGCGGGTGAGCCGCTGCGTGGCCTTGCGCGACGGCGCACTCGTGCACGACGGCCCGGCCACCCCCGAAGACGTCGTTCGCTTCGTCAGCTGAACCGGTAGGCCGGTCGGTACCGCTCGGTCAGTGCACCGGCCGATGGCCGGCCTCGGTCGACGCGTGGCGAACCATCGAGCTGCGCACGACGAGGTCGGCGCCGACGAAGTCGTGCTTGGTCGGTTCGTTCATGTGGTCGCGCACGAGCTCGGCCACCTTGGCGGCATCGCCGACCTCGATCGCATCGGCGATGGCGATGTGCGCGTCGAGGCTGCGCTGGCGGAACGACAGGTCGGTGAACGGCTCGACGGCCTCGCGCCGCAACGTCAGCTCCTCGACGTGGGCCGACCACAGCGTCTCGACCGCGCCGAGCACGATCACCATGGTCTCGTTGCCGCAACCGTGCACGAGGTCCTCGTGGAACCGCCGGGCCACGCGGACATAGGCGTCGGTGTCCTCGAACGCGGCGCGTGACTCTTCGATGCGCTCACGCAGCACGGCCACGACCGCCGCACGGTCATCGCGTCGGGCCACCATGGCCGCGCACAACGACTCGAGCTCGCCGAGCGACACGGCGACGTCGTCGATCGAGATGCCCCGCACCTGCAGCACCATCGCGAGCAGGTACGCCACCTTCTCGGGACGCGGGATCTCGACCTGTGCACCGCCGACGTTGCCGCGGATGATCGTGACAAGGCCTTCGGTCTCGAGGATGCGAAACGCTTCTCGCAACGAGGGCGGCGACACCGCGAAGTCCTCGATGAGCTGATCCTGGCGCGGCAGGAGATCGCCGTCGGACAGCTCACCCGAGAGCACGCGGTCGCGCAGGTTGTCGGCGACGAGATCGGCCACGCGCGGCCGACGGGCTTGTCGCCGCGGTTTGGCCGGCGTGGCGTTCGTGTGCGGCATCCGGCTACCGGAATCCCCACAGACGCTTCGCGTTTCCCGACAGCATCAGGTTGCGCTCATCGCTCGGCACACCCGAGAACGCCGCCTGGATCGTGCGCCACGAGTTCGGCCAGTCGGCGCTGATGTGCGGGTAGTCGTTCGACCAGAGGATGCGCTCGACGCCGACGCTGCCACGATTGTGCACGCCGTGCGTATCGGTCATGAAGCCGTAGTGGAAGTGGCGTTCGATGTATTCGCTCGGCAGCATCTCGAGGCCGAACTGGCTCACCGGGTCGAGGCGTTGATAGTTGTTGTCGATCTGTTCCTTCACGTACGGAACCCAACCGAAGTCGACCTCGGCGAAGAAGACCGCGAGCTCGGGGAACCGATCGAACACGCCGGCGAAGATCATCTCGACCATGCGGTTCGGTGCGTCGTAGAAGCGACCGAACCCGGGCAGCTTGGCGCGGTGCGCAGCCGGCATCGACTGGCTGAGGCTCACGTGGATCGACAACGTCACCCCACGCTCGGCCAGCAGACCGAAGAACTTGTCGTCCTCGGGTTCGATGTTGAGCGTGCCGTTCGGATAGCAGCCCATGACCACACCACGGATGCCGGGGAACTCCAGCACACGCTCGGCTTCGGCCACGGCGTACTCGGCCCCGCGGTTCGGCACGATGGCCATGCCACCGAAGCGTTCGGGAGCGTACGAGCAGTACTCCGCGAGCCAGTCGTTGTAGGCGCGCACCATGGCCAGGTGGTACTCGACGTCGGGGTTGGCGATCACCGCCTGGGACAAGCGGGGCGTCGGGAAGAGCACCTCGGCGTCGACCTTGTCGGCGTCCATCTCGTCGATGCGGGCCGCCGGGTCGTAGCCGCCGCGACGAATGTCCTCGAACCGGCACCAGCCCTTCATCTCCTCGGGCGCCAGCCCGGCGCACGCGTTCATGCCGAAGTTGATTGGGTCCTTCACGCCTTCGATGACCCACCCGTCGCCCTCGTCGAAGCGGACCACCTTGGGCGCACGGTCACGCATGGCTGCGGGCACGCGATCGACCCAGACGTCGGGCGGTTCGTTGACATGGCCGTCCGCCGAGATCAGGCGGTAGCGACGGCCGGGCGTTGCAGCTTGTTGCACGAGAACCTCCAAGGCGCTGTTCTTTAGAAGATTGCATAGATGGGCCCGATTGTCCAGGTCCCCGCAGTGCCATGCTGTCCGGATGACCGATCTCGGAGCAGCCCGGGCGATCCCGTTCGCCGACGTCGTCGCGGCCGGGGCCGTCGTCGCGGCTACCCGGTCGCGCACCGCGAAGACGGACGCGATCGCGTCGTTGCTGCGGGGGGCGGGCGCGGATGACCTGCCCATCGTCATCGGGCTGCTCGTCGGCGAACCACGCCAAGGCCGCTTCGGGGTCGGTTGGGCGTCGGCGTTCGGCACCGTCGCCGCGCCCGCCGTGTTGTCCACGCTCACCGTGCGCGAGATCGACGCGACCTTCACGACGCTCGCCGCGACGGCCGGAACCGGGTCGGCGAGCACGCGCTCCACGTTGCTCCACGGTCTGTTCGCTCGAGCCACCGCCGACGAGGTCCACTACCTGCGCCGGCTCATCGTCGGCGAACTGCGCCAGGGCGCGCTGGACGGTGTCGTCACCGATGCACTCGCGCGTGCCCTGGACATCGCGCCCACCGTGGTGCGTCGCGCCGCGATGCTGCTGGGCGATCTCGGCGAAGCCGCGGCCCTAGCCCGTACCGGTGGCGAGGCGGCGCTGCGGGTCGTCGGTCTGCAGGTCGGCCGAGCGATCCAACCGATGCTGGCGTCACCGGCCGCGGATGTGGACGCCGCACTCGACGGGTTCACCTCGGCCGTCGTCGAGTGGAAGCTCGACGGCATCCGCATCCAGGTGCACAAGTCCGGCGACGACGTCCGCGTGTTCACCCGCAACCTCAACGACATCACCGATCGTGTGCCCGAGGTCGTCGAGACGACACGCTTGCTCGACGCTCACGCGCTCGTGCTCGACGGCGAAGCCATGGCGTGGGTCGACGGGTCGGCACCGGTCCCCTTTCAGGACACCATGAGCCGCGTCGGCCGTGGCCAGGAGGACGCGTGGCAACACGCGCTCCGGCCGTACTTCTTCGACTGCCTGCACCGCGACGGCGTCGACCTGCTCGACGAGCCGCTGCGCGTGCGACGCGCCGCGCTCGAAGCGGTCGCGGCCGCGCACCGCATCCCGGGCGAGACCACCGCGGACATCGCCGTCGCGACACGTGTCGCTGCGGCGTCGCTCGATGCCGGCCACGAGGGGATCGTGATCAAGGACCTCGATTCGGCGTACCTCGCCGGGCGGCGCGGCAGCGCGTGGCGCAAGGTGAAGCCGGTGCGTTCGTTCGACCTCGTGGTGCTCGCGGTCGAATGGGGTCACGGTCGCCGAACCGGGTGGCTGTCGAACCTGCACCTCGGGGCCCGCGACACCGACGGCGGTTTCGTCATGGTGGGCAAGACGTTCAAAGGTCTCACCGACGCGCTGCTCACGTGGCAGACCGCGCGCTTCCTCGACCTCGAGGTGCGACGTACCGCGTCGACCGTGTACGTGCGGCCCGAGCTCGTCGTCGAGATCGCGATCGACGGCGTCCAGGCGTCGCGGCGCTACCCCGGCGGCGTGGCGCTGCGGTTCGCACGCGTGAAGCGCTACCGCGAGGACAAGCACGCGAGCGAAGCCGACCTCCTCGGCTCGCTGCAGGCGCTCTTGCCTCAGCGCTGAACGACCCGGTGCTCACTCACCGGAGAGCAACCGGCGCGGGTTCTCGACGAGGAAGCGGTCGATGGTCTCGTCGTCGACACCACCCTCGCGCAACGCCGGCACGACCACGGTGAACAGGTAGGTCATCGACGGATGGTTGATGGGGTGGGGCAACCAATCGATGTGGCAGCAGTAGTCGTGCGACACGACGATCTGACCCGCGTGCCCTCGTGCGCACAACGCGGCGATGGCCGCGACACGACGTTCGAGCGACAGGTTGGCGTCGTAGCCGAAACGATCCATGCCCAAGAACGCGCCGGTGTCGGCGATCTCGAACAGGTAATCGAGATCGTCGGTGTCACCGCAATGGCCGATGACGGTTCGAGACAGATCGACACCCTCCTCGCGGAACACCCGCACCTGGTCGCGCCCGCGATGGGTGGCCGCGTGCGTATGGGTGGAGATCGGCGCGCCGGTCTGCACGTGCGCCTGTGCCACCGCGCGCAGCAGCTTCTCGTTGTCGTGGGTGACCCCCGGTACATCGGTCGGGCACTTGAGGATGCCGGCCTTCGAGTCGGTGCCGGCGATGCCCTCGGTGATGTCGAGCACGAACTGCTCGGCCAGGTGCTCGACCGAGCGCTGCCGGAAGTAGCCCGGCAGCAGATCGAAGAAGTACGCACCGGTGGCCGCCACGATGTTCACCGAAGTGCGCGCCGCGACGTCGCGAAAGATTGTGATGTCGCGACCGAGTCCGAGCACGGTGAGATCGATGATGGTCTGGGCACCGAATGCCGCGACGTCGTCGATGCGCTGCACCGCGGCCTCGATCATCACGTCACGGTCGTACAGCCGCGGAAAGGCCTGGGGAACCCCGTCCGAGAGCACGTGCAGGTGTTCGTGGGCCAGGGTGACCCCGATCGTCTCGGGCGCGATCGGCCCCAGCACCGTTTCGACCATTGCCATCGTGCGCTCCTCCGTATTCCCGGGTCGGTACGCCTGACGGCGCCCTTCCACTCAGGCGCCCTGCAGGATCAGCGCCGATTGCTCGCTCATCACCCCACCGGTGCCCGACACGTACGCCAGATCATGCCTCGCGAGCTGACGTGCTGCGCCCCGGCCCATGATCTGGCGGGCCGCCTCGACCACGTGCGACATGCCGCCGGAGAGTCCGCACTGACCGAAGCCGAGCTGACCGCCGTGGGTGTTGCACGGGAAGTCGCCGCGGTACGAGAGGTCGTGCTCGCGCACGAACGCCATGCCCTCGCCCTTGCCGCAGAAGCCGGCGTCCTCGAGCGACAGCAGCACGGTGATCGTGTAGCAGTCGTAGATCTGCACCATGTCGACCGCGGATCGCGACACGCCGGCCATGGCGAACGCCAGGTCCGATGCCGGCCCGACCGGCGTACGGGTGAGATCAGGGGTGTAGGTCGGCGTCTTGTGCATGACGTGCTCACCGAAGCCGGTGACGTACGCCGGACGATGCTTCGTCCGGCCCGCGCGTTCGCGACTCGCCACGACGATGGCCGAACCGCCGCTGCACGGCATCACGATCTCGTACATGCGCAGCGGGTCCGCGATCATGCGCGACGCCAACACCTCGTCGGGTGTGCTGGGTCGGCCGAAGAAGGCCGCCGCAGGATTCACCGCGGCGCTCGCCCGCTGATCGGCGGCGATCTTGGCGCGCGCCCACTCGTCCCAACCGAACGTGTCGTGGTAGCGCGTGGCGTACCCCGCGAACCCGCAGTTCTGGGCCACGTTGCCGTACGGGATCTCGAACTCGGCCTGGGGCGAACCCCACCGCGGACTCGACGCGCCCCACATGAGCCGGGCATCGGGTGGCTCGGGCACCGGGTTGACCGGCACCGGGCGGGCCGGCGTGGCGCACACCACCACATCGCAGATCCCGAGCTCGATGGCCGCCGCGGCGCGCCACACCATGCCCACGGCGCTGGCCCCACCGAGGTCGAGCTGCTCGGCGAGGTTCACGCTCCATCCGCAGTACTCGGCGACCGTGGCCGGGACGAACGTCGCCGACTCCCGGACGTCGCCGGCACAACAGATGCCGTTGACCTCTCGCGAGTCGATGCCGGCATCGGTCAGCGCCATCGCCGCGAGCTCGGCCCATTGTTCGAGCGAGAACGCCGACGCACCGGTGAAGTTCCGTTCTGCGGCGTGCTCCGCGATGCCGACGATCGCCGCGTCTCCCCGCAACCCCATGAGTCCTCCCCGTCCCGAGCGCGATGCCCGCCAGGAGGCCAGTGCAGGCCTGTCCCGTTGTCAAGCGCGAGGATGCACCACATGGATCTTGCACGATGGGGTTTCGATGAGGACGCGGTGGTGCTGGTCACCGGCGCGGCCAGCGGTATCGGCCGGGCGACCGCATTGCGGTGCGCGCAGGCGGGGCTCCGCGTGGCGTGTTGGGACATCGACCAAGCCGGTCTCGATGCGGTCTCGGCCGAGATCCACGCGGCCGGCGGTGCGGCACAGACCGCCGTTGTCGACATCTTCGACGACCTCGCCATCGACGCGGCGTTCGAGACGATCGAGTCCTCGTGGGCCCCCGTTCGGCACCTCGTCAACAACGCGGGCCCGCGCTCGGTCGACCCGTACGAGTTCCGCGAAGCCATCAGCCTGGCCGTCGGCAGCATGGAGGCGATGATCCAACGGTTCCTCCGGGGCATCGAGGCCGCCCCGCCCGAAACGACCGAGCACGCGAGCGTGGTGAGCGTGTCGTCGGTGGCCGGGAACTTCACCGGCTCGAACCCACCGTGGTACCCCACCGCGAAGGCTGCGATCGCCGGGCTCACCCGCGCGCTCGCCCTGAACGAGGGGCACCGCTGCCGCTTCAACGCGGTCGCCCCATCGGCCGTGGCCACACCACGCATGACGAGCTACGCCGAGAGCGATGCGGGACGCCGCTGGGCCGAGACGAACCCCCTCGGTCGCTGGGCCGATGGCGACGACATCGCACGGGCGATCCTGTTCCTGCTGTCACCGTTCGCCGGGTACGTCAACGGCGTGCTGCTGCCGGTCGACGGGGGCCAACTGCTCGTGCTGTGAGCTGACCGGAGACTGCTCGCCGGCGACGACTGGTCAGTCGAGCAGGAGCTTCACCGCCACGGCCAACCCGCAGATCACCACGACGGCGCGCAGCACCAGCGGATTGATCTTGCCGGCCAACCGTCCGCCGACCGCGCCGCCCACCAGACTCGCCGGCGCCATCACCAGCACGAGGCTCCACACGACCTCACCGCTCGTGGCGAAGAACGCAGCGGCCACGACGTTCGTCACGAGCGAGAGCCCCTGCTTCAGCGCGTTGAGGCGCGGCAGCACGTCGTCGAGCAGCAGCCCGAGCATCGCGAGCAGCACGATGCCGAGTCCGGCACCGAAGTACCCGCCGTAGACGCTCGACGCGAAGATGGCCACCAGCGCGCCTGCGGGCGGCCGAGCGTCGGCGTGCGCGGAGCGAGGTGGCAGCCGCCGTTTGATCTGATCCTGGAAGAGCAGCAGACCGCACGCGAGGAACAGCAGGAACGGCACGACACCGCGAAACAGCTTCTCCGAAGTCGACACCAACAACACCGAGCCGGTGAGCCCGCCGGCCGCCGCCGCCGCACCGAGCCATCGGAGTCGGGTGCGTTGACCGGTCAGCTCACGTCGTTGGGCAAACGTGCCGCCGATGTAGCCGGGGCACAACGCGACCGTGTTGGTCACGTTCGAGCGCACCGCGGGAACACCGAGGGCGACCAGCGCCGGGAACGACAGCAGGGTCCCGCCACCGGCGAGTGCGTTGATGAGCCCGGCCCCGAGTGCAGCGAGCGCCGCGAGCAGATGATCGGTCGCGCTCAGATCCACGACGGGCGAGGCTACCCGTAGCGACTTTCGCGAGCAGGACCGGCCTCAGGCCGGGGCGAAGGAGCGGATCACCCGTTCGTAGATCCTCAGGGGGCGCCCGCTCGACTCG
>JBKJKR010000406.1:0-3704 GCA_046597135.1 Acidimicrobiales bacterium
TGATCACGTCGTCGCCTGGATCCTTGCGCCGATCGACCACGACCGACGCGAGCAGGATCGCCAGTTCGGCGCTGGCCCGCTGCGACTCGGCGCTGACCTGACCGGTGTCGTCGCGAGCGACCAACTTGTCGGCGAGGTGATGCACCTGTTGGCGAAGCTCGACCGGGATGCCGAGCAACTCGCCGATGACACGCAGTGGAAGCTGGATCGAGAAGTCCTCGACCACGTCGAAGCCGGATCGGCCGACGTGCGGATCGAGCAGCTCACACGCCGCCGTCCGCACGAAATCCTCGAGGCCGGCGATGCGACGCGGTGTGAAAACGCGGCTCACCATGCGACGGTGCCACTCGTGCTCGGGTGGGTCCTTCATGATGAGGAAGGGTCCGCCGCCATCGCCGCCTTCGAGCGTGACCCCGTGGGACGACAGGTATGTCGACGGGTCGAGGTGCGCGGCGAGCACGTCGGCGTAACGCGAGATCGCGTAGAAGTCGTGCTTCTCGCTGTGCCAGACCGGCGCCTCGTCGCGAAGGCGGCGGTAGGTCGGATACGGGTTGTGCTGGATCTCGTAGTCGAATGGGTCGTAGTCGATGACGGTCACGGTGCTGCTCCCCGCGCACGTCCCCCGCACGCCGTTGTCGTCCCCGGTAGCGTGCCACACCGATGAGCGACGCAGACAGAGCCGACCAGGAGCTCGATCCCGAGCTTGCCTCATGGATCCTGCGGGTCACCGGCGGCCGTGCGCTGCGCGCCGAGCGCCGCCAAGGCGGTGCGTCGCGAGCGGGTTACGCAGTCGATGTCGAACACGACGACGGCCGGGTCGACGAGCTCTGGTTGCGGCTCGACACCGGGTATGGCCCACAGTCCACGACCACCTACACCGTGCGTCGCGAAGGGGCGGTGTACGGAGCGCTGCGCGATTCGGCCGTTCGGGTCGCCCGGCTGCGAGCGGTGCACCCCACCCGCGACGGTTTCCTCGCGGAGCGATTGGTCGGCCGCAACTGGTTCGCGGAGATCCGCGATCCCGACGAGCAGGTGCGCACGGCACGGGCGTTCATGCGACAGCTGGCAGCACTGCACGCGATCGATGTGCACGAGCTGGTACTGCCCGAGCTGGGCCCGCCGACGCGCGTGAGCGACCACGTACGCGACGAGCTCGCGATATGGCAGGCGCAGTACGCCGACGGTGTGGCCGACGAGCCGGTGATCTCACTCGCGTTGTCCTGGCTTGCCGCGAACGTGCCCGATGACGCCGATTGGCCGGTCGTGCTCGTGCAGGGCGACACCGGCCCGGGCAACTTCATGTATGCAGATGGCGACGTGGTGGCGGTCATGGATTGGGAGATGGCGCACTGGGGCGATCTCCACGATGACTTCGGGTGGATCTGCGTACGTGATGTACAGGAGCGCTTCACCGATCTGCCCGAGAGGTTCCGTGACTACGAGGGGTTCGGCGGTCGGCGAATCGACCTCGACCGGCTCCGCTACTTCCGTGTGCTCGCCCAAGCACGCTGCGCCATCGGCACCCGGCGCGGCCTGCTCGCGCGCGACAGCCGCGGCGAGATCGCCAACCACCTGATCTACAGCACGCTGCACCTTCGCCTGTTGGCCGATGCACTGGCCGAGGCGATGGCACTCCCGGCATTCGATTTCGACGGCTACCTCGCGGCGGCCGGCGATGCCGAGAGCGACACCACATGGCTCTTCGATGTCGCGCTCGACGATCTACGCGACGTGGTCGTGCCGGCCTTGCCGAAGGGCTTCGCCCAACAACGAGCGAAGGGTCTGGCCCGGTTGGTCAAGTTCCTGCGTTCGACCGATCGCCTCGGCGCCACGGTCGCCGTCGAGGAACGCCGCGAACTGGGTGCGATCCTCGGTCGCCAGGTCGGTCGCGTCGACGACCTCGCTACGGCGCGCCGCGAGCTGTGTGCGCGACTCGAGGCAGACGCGGTCGACCACGGGGTGGTTGCCGAATACTGCCGACGGCAAGCGGCGCGATCCACGCTGGTGGCTCGCGACGCGATGGGCGCACTCGCCACGCGGCGATACGCACCCATCGACTGACCCACGCCCGGCGCCCCGACTCGCCGAGCGTTCAGCCCGCACCGAGTCGCGCGCGCAGGTCGCTCTCGAGGTCGAGCAGCACCTTGCCCGACAGGTCGTAGCGAATCGGTGCGTCGTTGACACGAGGACCTTCCCAGCCAGGCAGCAGGCCGCGCTCGTGGCAGAAGAACTGGGCCTCGATGTTCCGGCCGTTCAACGCCTCGGCCTCGGGATCGGTGAGCAACCACGTGATCACGACACCGATGACATCTGCCGGCGCGCCGTTGTTCTCGATGCCGAACTCGGCCATGTCGGCGGCGATGCGTTCGGTCGCGATGAGGTTCGGCTGCACGTTGTAGCAACGCACACCCGTACCCGCGAGCTCGGTCGCGAGGTGACCGGCAACGCGGTGGAAGCATGCCTTCGACATGCCATAGCCGAGCCCCCAGCCGCCATCGCCAGGAGGCAATGTCGGGTCGGCATACCCCGACGCGGACGAGATGCTGATGAGCGTCCCGGACCCGCGGGCGATCATGCCGGGCAGCACCATCTTGTTGATGTGCAGCGGGGCGATGGCGTTCGCGTACACCTGCTTCTCGATCAGGTCGACCGGAGTGTCGACAAAGCGGTCCATGTGGCCAGGGCCGATGTAGCGACCGTTGTGCACCACCACGTCGACGCGTCCCCAGCGCTCGAGCACCGTGGCCACGCACGCACCCAGCGACACCGGATCCATGAGATCGGCCGGCACCATCATCGCCTCGCGACCCTCGGCCTCGATCAACGCCGCCGTCGACGCAAGGCTCCCCGGGAGGGGCTTGGTGTTCGACTTCCTCAACGTCGAGCTGTGCTCGCGCGGCTCGCCCTCGTTCACGGTGCGCGCCGTGATGGCCACGGCGTAGCCGGCACGAGCCAGGTGCTGCGCGCACACCCGGCCGATCCCCCTGCTCGCCCCGGTGATCAACGCGACTTTGCGACCCTCTTCGGTGCCCATTTGGTTCCCCCTCTGATCCAACCCCTTGGAGTGTGAGCAAAATAGGTCGGATCTCCCGACCGGTGCGTCGGGATCGCCTTCGCAGAGTCGGGGGAATGATGATGAGCGCGGACGACACACCTGGTTCGACGACGTGGCCGTTGCCCGGTGCCTTCGACGAACCGAACGAGCTCTACGAGTCTCCGTTCCGGGGCCACTACCGCACCGTGCGCCGCGACATGGTGCTTGCGGGTGTCGAACTGCGCGAGGGCGAGCACCTGCTGCTCTTGTGGGCCTCGGCCAACCGCGATCCCGACGCGTTCGACCACGCCGATCAGGTCGACCTCGAGCGACGGGTCAGCACCGCGCACCTGAGCTTCGGAAGGGGCATCCACTCCTGCGTGGGCGCGCCGCTCGCCCGGCTCGAGGCACGCGCCGCGATCAGTGCGCCGTTGCACAACAGCACGTCGTTCACCCTCGACCCCGACGACCCGCCGACGCGGGTACCGTCCATCTTCGTGCGACGCCACGATCGTCTTCCCCTCCTCGTGCAGCCATGAACGCGATGCCATTGCCTCCCTTCCCCTGGCGCGACGGGCCCACCTCCGCGCGTTTCGCCGATCGGGTCGCACTCGTAACGGGTGCCGGTGGTGCCGGCATGGGCGACGCCATCGCCGCGCGCCTGGCCAGC
>JBKJKR010000077.1:0-2731 GCA_046597135.1 Acidimicrobiales bacterium
CCGCGCAGCGTCGACTTCCGCATCAACTGGGACAGCTCCATGATGTTCATGGCGTTCCCCGACGGCTGGCATCAGGTCATTCGGGCCGTCGGGCCCGCGGCCAAGGCCGCGCTGCTCGCCGATCCGGCGTGGCGCGCCGTGGCCCGCGACGAGTGGGACCGGGTCGAAAAGGCGATGTTCCCCCACCTGCGGCTCGATCGGGTGCGCTTCGTCGAACTGAGCAACCCCGACGACGCGAAGTGGCTCGGTCGCAGCCTGGCCGAGCTGGTCGATGCCCGGCCCGGGCATCCTTCCGACGTGTTCGCCGACTTCGTACTGGCCAACGACTGTGCTCCGGGCGTCGTCGCGGTCGGCATCTCCAACGCCGACATCGACGGCATGGCGCGCACGTTCGCCGACCCGAACGTCATCGTGAGCTCGTCCGACTCGGGGGCCCACGTGCAGATGTTGTGCGCGTCGGGCGACACCACGTTGTACCTCACCCGCCACGTGCGCGACCGGGGTGACTTCACGCTCGAGCACGCGGTGTGGCAGCTCAGCGGTCGCCAGGCCGAGATCTTCGGCATCGACGATCGGGGTGTCGTGGCCGTCGGCAAGGTGGCCGACCTCGCCGTGTTCGCGCTCGACGAACTGCACTGGGACGATGACGAGTTCGTCGATGATTTGCCGGGTGGCGCGATGCGCATGCGCCGGCCCGAAGGTGGGTTCCGGGCCACCATCGTCAACGGTCAGATCGCCCAACGCGACGGCCAGGTGACCGACGCACGCGCGGGCCGCATGCTCGACGTGCACGGCTGAGCCATCCCGGCGCACCCACCTCGCCACGGTAGCCCCGCCTACGGGAGACTTCGGGAACGGACGCGAGCCTGCGTCCACGAGCCATGGGGGAAGCGATGAACGCGAACGTGTTGGGGCTGAGCAGCAAGAACGCGCTGGTCGTCGGGGGCGGGTTCGGCATGGGGCGCGAAACCGTCCTGTTGCTCGCGAGCGCCGGTGCCAACGTCGCCGTCGCCGACCTCGACCTGGCGCGGGCGCAAGCCGTGCAAGCCGAGGCCGAGGCCATGGGCGTCAAGGCCACGGCCATCGCCGGCGATGTCACCGTTGCCGACGATGCACGACGGGTCGTCGCCGAGGCCGTTGCCTTCTTCGGTCGCCTCGAGATCGTGTGCAACGTGGTGGGGCTCGCCACATGGGGCGAGCTCTTCGACATCGAGGATGACACGTGGGAGAAGCAGTTCGCGATCAACCTCGTCCATCACGCCAACGTCGGCCGCGCCGCTGCCCGGCACATGATCGACAACCAGATCGCCGGCCGCATGGCGTTCGTGGCGTCGGTCAGCGGGCTCTACGGCGCGCCGATGCACGCGGCCTACGGCGCGGCCAAGGCGGGGCTCATGGCGCTCATCCGCACCATGTCCCAGGAGTGGGGGCCGAGTGGGCTGCGCATCAACGGCGTGGCGCCCGACCTCATCGCCACACCCCGCGTGGCCGCCGGCTTCGAGGAACAAGGGATCACGCCCGCCGATGTGGCGGCCCGCCAGGGTGTGTCGCTCGGCCGCATGGGTGAGCCGTTCGACATCGCCGGACCGCTGGTGTTCCTCGTGTCCGACCTGTCCGCGTTCATGACCGGGCAGACGCTGGTGGTCGACGGCGGCACGCACGCCGCGTTCCCGCATCACCGCATGAATGCGTTCGTCCCCGAGGACTGACACGAGGTGCGCCGTCAGGCGTGCCGACCCGATGGCAGTGGTGCGCCGTCAGGCGTGCCGACCCGATGGCAGTGGTGCGCCTAACCTGCGTCCCCATGGCTGATCTGGTGCTCCACGACCCGCTGACCTACGCGGCCGGCTTCCCCTACGACGCGTTCCGCGACCTGCGCGACGACGATCCGGTGTCACGGCACCCGCTCCCGAACGGGAAGTCGTTCTGGGCGGTCACTCGCCATGCCGACGTGCAACGCGTGTCGCGCGACAGCGAGGGGTTCATCAACGCGCCGCATCCGTTCATCGACACTGACGCCGGCGGTGACGATGCGGGGACGTCCGAGCTGTTGATCTCCAAGGACGCCCCCGAGCACATCAAGCTCCGCAAGCTCATCAACCGAGGGTTCACCCCCAAGCGTGTTGCCGACCTCACCGATCGGCTCGAGGAGCGCGTCCAGTCGATCATCGACGGACTCGCCGATCGCAACGGATGCGACCTCGTGCACGACCTCGCGTTGTGGCTGCCGTTGCACGTCATCGCCGACCTCGTCGGCGTACCCGAGCACGACCGCGCGCAGGTCTTCGATTGGACCGAGAAGACGTTCGGTTTCGACCCGTCGGTCACCGCCGAGGAGCGCGGCGAGGCCGCGATGCAGATGTACCTGTACGCCGATCAGATGTGCGTCGAGCGTCAGGACAACCCGCGCGACGACCTCATGAGCGTCCTGCTGCACGCCGAGGTCGAGGGCGAGAAGCTCACGCAGATGCAGATCGACGTGTTCTTCATGTTGCTGCAGAACGCAGGCAGCGAGACCACGCGAAACCTCATCACCACCGGCCTCCTCGCGCTCATCGAGAACCCGGCGCAGATGAACAAGTTGCAGGCCGATCTGACGCTGCTGCCCACCGCGATCGAAGAGCTGCTGCGCTTCACCACGCCGGTGATGCAGTTCATGCGCACCGCGACCAAGGCCACCGAGATCGGCGGCCGGTCCATCGAAGCCGGCGACCGGCTGCTCATGGTGTAC
>JBKJKR010000411.1:0-15602 GCA_046597135.1 Acidimicrobiales bacterium
GAACGCCGCGACCGATGCGGTGTTGACGATGTGGCCATCGGTGCCCTGGGCGACCATTCGGGGCACGAAGCTGCGGATGGCGTGGATGATGCCGTACAGGTTCACCCCCAGCACCCAGTCCCAATTGGCCACGCTGCGCTCCCACGACAGGCCGCCCTGGAACACGCCCGCGTTGTTGCACAGCACGTCGACCTGACCCCACGCGGCGAACGCCTCGTCGGCGAACCGGGCCACGGCCGGGCCGTCGGCGACATCGACCGCGCATGCGATCGCGTCGGGCAGCGAACCGGCGACGGCTTGCGCACGAGCTGCGTCGATGTCGGCCACGACCACTCGCATGCCCGCATCGGCGAACCCGCGACACAACGCCGCCCCGATGCCACTGCCCGCGCCCGTGACGACCGCGACCTTCCCCTCGAGATCTTGAAGCATCCGCGCAGCGTACGTGAACCCGCCGGCCGGCATCGTCCCGCCCGGTGGGGTCACGTGGTGCGCGCGAGGGCGCTCGTCAGTCGGTGCGCTTGGCGCGGCTGGGGGCGACGCGCGGCGGTTCGTTGGGCATCTTCGGATAGACGGGCGGCCATGGCGCGTCGAGCAATCCGGCTGCGGCATCGCGGCGGGCGAGTTCGAGCAGTGGTTCGAGGTCTTGGAGCGCGTCGGGCATGGCTCGCCACGGGTCGCCGAGCGCTTCGACGCGTGGCGGCACGGTGACGATCGTGAGCTCTTCGGGTGTGACGTCGTCGAGCTCGTCCCAGGCGAACGGCGTCGACACCTGCGCGCCGACCCGCGGTCGCACCGACCAGGCGCCGAACACGGTCTTGTGCGGCGCGTTCTGGTTGAAGTCGATGAACACGCGGGTGCCGCGCTCCTCCTTCCACCACGCCGCGGTGAGCAGCTCGGGCCGGCGGCGTTCGAGCTCGCGCGCCGCAGCCACCGCGGCCGCACGGACGTTGTACGAGTCCCACTCGGGCAGCAGGCGCACGTAGATGTGGATCCCGCGGCTGCCGGTGGTCTTCGCGTAGGACGCGATGCCGAGCTCGTCGAACAGCTTCTTCGTCTCGCGCGCCGCCTCGCGGACGTGGGCGAACGTGATGCCCGGCTGTGGGTCGAGGTCGATGCGGAGCTCGTCGGCGTGCTCGGCATCGGCGGCCTTGTACGGCCACACGTGCAGCCCGATCGAACCCAGGTTCACCGCCCACACCACGTGCGCCAGGTCGGTGGCCACGAGGGCCTCCGACGTGGTGCCGTTCGGCGTTTCGACCGTGGTGGTCTCGAGCCACTCGGGGCGGCTGTCGGGGACGCGCTTTTGGAAGAAGGACTTCCCGCCCGCGCCGTCGGGGTAGCGCTCGAGCAGGAGCGGCCGACCCCCGATGACGTGCATCAGCGGCTCGCCGACCGCGAGGTAGTAGTTCACCAGCTCGAGCTTCGTCTCGCCACGCGTCGGGAAGAACACCTTCGCCGGGTTCGACACGGTGACCGTTCGTCCGGCGACCTCGATCTCGATCTTCTCGGTCCGTGCCATCAGCCGAGCGTAGGGGTTTCGGTCGACGACAGATGTTCGAGCAGCACACCGACGCGTTCTCGCGCACACCGTTCTGCTGCATTCCGTAACGTGGCCCCCCGAACGAGGAGATCGTGAGATGGCCTTCTTGGCTGGGGTGCGGGTCGTCGATTTCAGCCAGCACGGACCGGGCGCCCGCGCGTCGCGCATCTTCGCCGACTACGGCGCCGAGGTCGTGCGGATCGGGCGCCCGCGCCATCGCATGGCGGGTGAGATCGACACACCTGCCAACGCCTACGGCGGCGGGCGCGGCCTGCACCGGGTGGCCATCGACCTCCAGAACGACGAGGGTCGTGCGCTCGCACTGCGTGTTGCGGCAACGGCCGACGTGGTGATCGAAGCCTTCCGTCCAGGCGTGGCCGCACGCCTCGGTGTGGGTTACGAGGCAGTTCGCGCCCTGAACGAGCGGGCGATCTATTGCTCGCTCACGGGTTACGGCCAGCACGGACCGCGCTCGACGTGGGTCGGCCACGATCTCAACTTCGAAGCCGTCACCGGTCTGCTCGATCGCACGCAACCACGCCACGATGGCGGACCGCCGGTGCTGGGGGCCACGGTGGCCGACGGTGCAGGGGGCGGCATGCACGCGGTTATCGCGGTGCTCGCCGCGCTGCTCGGACGTGAACGAACCGGCCACGGCTGTCACCTCGACGTGGCCACCACCGACGGGGTGCTCTGGCTCATGGCGGTGCAACTCGAACAGCACCTCGACGCCGGCCTCGACGACGGACCGGTGCGTCTGCTGTCGGGCGACTTCGCGTGCTACCGCACCTACGCCTGCCGCGACGGGAAGTGGTTGAGCGTCGGTGCGCTCGAGCACCGGTTCTGGCGCGCGCTTTGCATCGCGATCGGGCTGCCACAGCTGGTCGACGACCACGAGATCGACGAGCGTCAGCCGGCGCTGATCGCGGCGCTCGACGCCAAGTTCCGCGAACGCGACCGCGACGAGTGGGTGCACGCGCTCGCGACGCTCGATACGTGTGTCGCCCCGGTGCTCACCGTCGCCGAGGTGGTGCACGACCCACACCTCGAACAGCGTGGCTTGTTGCGTGACCACCACCTGATGTCCCTGCTGGCCGGGTCGAACAGGGACGAGGTCGTTGTCTCGCTCGATGTGCTGGGCGAGCTCGGCCTGAGCGAGGACGAGCATGCGCGGCTCGCCGAGGCCGGAGTGCTCGACCCGGTGGTCCCCGCAACCGGGAACCGGAGCGTGTCGTGACCGGCCCGCTGGACGGGGTCCGCGTGATCGACTTCACGGTCGCGGCGTCGGGCCCCTACGCCACGATGATCCTTGCCGAGCAGGGCGCCGACGTCATCAAGATCGAGCGGCCGGGCACGGGCGACTTCATGCGGGCGTTGGGCACGGTGCACAACGGCGTCACCGGCGTCTTCGCGGGCTTCAACCGCGGCAAGCGCAGCGTCGCGGTCGATGTGAAGGAACCCGACGGTGTCGCGTTGGTCCGCGAGCTCGCGGCGACCGCCGACGTGTTCGTGCACAACCTGCGCCCCGGTGTCGCCGAGCGTTTGGCGCTGGGCCACGACGAACTGCGCGCCGCGCACCCGTCGTTGGTGTACGTGTCGATCTCGGGATTCGGGCTCACCGGCCCGCACGCGAACCACCCGGCCTACGACTCGGTGATGCAGGCTGCGTCAGGCGTGGCTGCGCACCAAGCCGATGTGTCGGGGGTACCCCAGTTCGTCCGCAACGCCGTGTGCGACAAGACCACCGCGCTGACCGCCGCGCAGCTCATCACTGCGGCGCTGTTCGCCCGCGAGCGCGGCGCGGGCGGCCAGCACGTCCACGTCTCGATGCTGCACGCGTCGATCGCGTTCCTCTGGCCCGATGGCATGCAGGACGTCACGTTCCTCGATCGCCCGGCGTCCGACAAGAGCGCCCGCGCGACGTCGCCCCCGGTCCGTCGCACGAAGGACGGCTACATCTCGATCACCACGTTGCTCGACTCGGAGTTCCGCGGCCTCTGCCGGGTGCTCGGTCTCGAATCGCTGATAACCGACGCTCGCTTCGCGGAGCCCGGCGACCGGTCGCGCAACGCCGACGCGTTGCACCCCGTCGTCAACGCCGCGCTCCTCGCCTGGCCCTCCGACGAGCTGGCCACGCTGCTCGAGATCGAAGGCGTGCCGCACGCCGTCGTCAACACCATCGAGCGCCTGCACCTCGATCCGCAGGTCGTGGCCACCGGGCTGCTCGCCGAGATCGAACACCCGACCGCGGGGCGCATGCGGGTACCCCGCCCCGTGGGTGATCTCGACGCGACCCCGACCGAACTTCGTCGACCCGCGCCGTTGCTGGGCCAGCACACCGACGAGGTGCTCGACGGGCTCGGCTACCCGCCGGCGAGGGTCGAGGAGCTCCGCGCCCGCGGAGTGATCGCCTGACGTGACACGATGCGTCCGGCGTCGGCCACCGCAACCGCCGACCGAGACCTCTGGAGCTGTCATGGACCCGATCAGCAACCTTTCCCGCGCCTTCGACGTGGCGCACGGCGTATTCCTCGGCGTCACCCCCGACAAGTGGAGCGCCCAATCGCCCTGCACCGACTGGGACGCCCGCGGCGTGGCCGCGCACATGGTCGGTGGGGCGATGATGCTCGGCGTGTGCGTGCCCGGCAACACGTTCGACCACGCCATGCTCGAGGGCGACATCTTGGGCGACGATCCCGCAGCCACCTTCCGCAAGTCGGCCGACGAAGCCATCGCGGCGTTCCGTGCCGACCCGTCGGTGCTCGGCCGCACGGTCACCATGCCCTTCGGTGAGCTGCCGGGCGGCATGGTCGTCGGCCTGTTCACGGCCGACGGCTACACGCACGCGTGGGACCTGGCCAAGGCCACCGGGCAGAGCACCGACCTCGACCCGGAGCTTGGTGAGGGAGTGCTGGCTGCGGTCAAGGGCATGGTGAACGCTGACATGCGCAAGCCGGGTTTCTTCGACGAGGAGAAGCCGGCGCCGGCCGACGCCACGGTGGCGGACCGCGTCGCCGCGTTCCTCGGACGCGACGTCTGAAGAGTCAGGTCGATGCCGGCAGGGCGGCGACGGCCATGAACCGGCCGGTGGGCCTCGCCGCCCGGTGCGAGAAGTAGCGATCGGTCTCGGCGTGCGAATCGATGCCGCTCATCTCGATGTGCGCGGCGAGCACGCCGGCACGCCGGAGGTCGACAGCGTTCGCGGTCCAGAGATCGAACGTCGTGCGCACCCCGTCGCGCCGGATGACCTCCGGCGCGTCGGGGTAGGCGCGCCGAGCCGCGTCCGCCACGTCGGCGCCCACCTCGTAGCTCGCCGGTCCGATCGACGGCCCGATGCCCACCACGATGTCGGCGGGGTCGCACTCGAACGTCTCGATCATGCAAGCCACGGTGTTGGCCGCGACGTGCGCGACCGTGCCGCGCCATCCGGCATGGGCCACCGCCACGACGCCGCGCCCGCGGTCGACGAGGATCACCGGAACGCAGTCGGCGAGCAGGACCGCGAGGAGCAGGCCCGGCGTGGCCGTGACCAACGCATCGGCGTCGGTGACCGCGTCGGCTGCGTCGCGCGACCCGCGACCCCGATGTTCGGCGCCGACTACGACCACGTCACCGGAGTGGACCTGGTTGGCGACCGTGAGCGAGTCGAGTGGGTGGCCGAGCGCGCGGCACAACCGCGAACGGTTTTCGATGACCGCCGCGGCATCGTCGCCGACCCCGAAGCTGAGGTTGAGCGAGTCGTACGGGGCCGGGCTCACGCCGCCGTCTCGGCCCGATACGCACGCGACGATGCCGTCGTGGGCGAACGAGAAGTGGTGCAATCGGACCTCGTCAGCTGCGGATGCCACCTCAGAGATCCATTCGGTCATAGCCCGTGAGCACGGTGACCCGCTGGCCGCCGGTGCGCTCGCGAAGTGTCTGCAGCACGGTCGAGGGTGCGACGTCCTTCTTGAGCTTCACAGAGTAGACCAGTTCGGTGAGCGCGCCGCCGCGCACCGTCTCGAGGCTCACCAGATCGGCGGTGTCGGCGAGCGGTAGGAACGCCTTTTCGATCGTGTCGGTGTAGTCCTCGTCGGCCGGCACTTGGACCTTGACGACGTAGGTCGCGATGTCGAGCTTGTACCAGTCGAACTTGGTCATGATCACCACAGCTCCGCATATCGCGACCGTTGCGACCACGGCCAGGGTGTAGAAGCGCGTGCCGGTGGCCATGCCGATGGCCATGGCGAGGAACAAGAAGCCGACGTCCCTGGTCTCTTTGACCGCGTTGCGAAAGCGCACGATCGACAACGCGCCCACGAGCGAGAACGCTCGTGCGATGTTCGACCCGATCACCAGCATGATGAGCGACACGAGCATGCCCAACATGACGAGCGTGTGCACGTAGCTCTGGCTGTACGACACGCCGGTGTGCGTCATGCGGTACACGTATCCGACCCCGCGCTGAGCGCGAACGCGAGCACCAACGCCATGGTGATGTCGGCGACGCTGAACGTGCCGCTCAGGTCCTCGAACCCCTTGAAGATCTCCAGTGCCAGGGTCATGTGTGCTCCTCCAGGAGTGAGTGGTGCTCGTCGCGGTGCAACGCCGGACGTCCGTCGAGCCGGCACGCCTCGACGCTGAGGCAGTACTTCGAGACGCGCACGATCCGCAGGCCGTGGCGCGCCATCGTGCACGTCAGCCAGCGTGGCGCGCGCTCGTCGATCTTCAGCTCGATCACGACGTAGCGCTCGGGGAGGATCGAGCGGTTCTCGCCGTCGATGCGGAGATCGAGGTCGCGCGCCCGTCCGCGCAACCGGCGATCGAACGTGACCCGGAGCCCATCGTCGAGCTCGCCGCCCATCAGGGCGTCGCGCTGGTAGCCGACGATGGTCGTGGGCTGCAGCCGGCCTCGGTGCACGAGGCCCGCAACCTCCTCGATGACCGCGCGGTCGTGCTCGTCGTGTTCGGGCACCGCGCCGTTGCAGCACAAGGCCATCGCGTCGACAAAGGACATGGGCGCACGGCGCTTCTGGGTGACGCGGTTGACCCGTTGCTTGATCTCGACCATCACGGGGGTCTCGCCCCGCAACGTGGCCGGGTCGCCGTAGTGGCGGATGCGGACCTTGCGCCGGAACTTCTGGCCGTCGATCTTCTCCCAGTACGCCGTGAGGTCGGGGCTGTCGAAGTACAAGCTCCATATCGGGTAGATCCCGTCAGGTGCGCCCTGGGTGTCGACCTCGAGCCGTGAGCGGAGATCGGCGCGCAGCGCAGCGGCCTGCGACAGCTCCGCGACGTACTTGATCTCGAAGCGGTTGAACCGGTGCGGTGTGCTGCTGGCGGCGGGCATCGTGTTCCGTTCAGGTGCCCGGGCCGTGTCGCCGATGCGTGGTGGGCACCGCGAACGCAGCCACGACACCGAGCAGGCAGACCCCGCCCACGGTGAGGAACGCGGCCTCGTACAGCGATTCCTTGGGCACCACGCTCGACGCGATGATCGCGGCGATCACCTGGGTGCCCACCGCGCCGCCGATGGTGCGGATGTTCTGGTTCATGCCGGCGGCGACGCCGGTCTGGGCCGGCGGGGCGTAGCTCACGAGTATGGCCGGCATGGCGGCGGTGATGAAGCCGGTGCCGACGCCGGTGGCGGCCATGGCGAGGCCGATCCACACCAGCGACTCGTTGCCGAACGTGAGCAGCAGGCTCGCCGGGACCGTGACGATCGAGCCGATGACGAGCGCACGCTTGGAGCCGAAGCGCGCGGCAAGGTGCCCCGAGATGAGCCCGGTGATGAAGGCACCGATGCTCCACGGCAACACGATGAGACCGGCGCGCGAACCACGCACGCCGAGCCCGAAACCCGTTGACTCCGGGAGCTGCACGAAGCGCGTGACGAACGTGAACAGGCTTTGCATGGTGAAGCCCACGGTGAAGCTGATGACGTTCACCGTGGCCACGGTGCGTTCGCGCAACAAGCGGACGTCGATCAGCGGGATGGCGGACCGGAGCTCGACGACGACCCACAGCACGAAGAACGCAATCGCGGCGGCGAACAGGGCGAGCGTGCGTGCGCCGCCCCAACCCCAGCTCGCCGCCTGGCTCACCGCGACGAGCAGGCACACGAGCCATGCGGTGAGCAGCAGGCCGCCGAGGATGTCGATGGGCTCACGGACGCCGGTGTCGGATCGGGGGACGTACCGCATCGTTGCGATGATCGTGGGAACGAGGGTGACCATCGGCAGCCAGAAGAGCCAGGTGACGCCCAGCTCCGTGACGATGGGGCCCGACAGGACGATGCCGAGTGCCGCACCCACGGCGAGCAATGCGGAGATGATCCCGATGCTGCCCGGCACCCGATGCGCGGGCATCTCGTCGCGGACGATGCCGAAGGAGAGCGGCACGATCGCCCCGGCGAGACCCTGCAGGATGCGGGCGGCGATGAGGACGCCGATCGACGTGGCCACGCCGGCCATGGCCGTGCCCGCCGCGAGCACTCCGAGCGATAGCAGCATCACGCGCTTGCGGCCGAACATGTCGCCGAGCCGTCCGATGATGGGCGTGGCCACCGACGACGAGAGGAGGAAGCCGGTCACCAGCCACGTCGTGGCCGTCTCGCTGGCCCCGAGGTCGCGTTGGATGGTGGTGAGCGCAGGGACGACGAGCGATTGCTGCAGCGAGAAGCCAAGGGCGATCATCGCGAGCACGATGAGCGTGAGGAGCTCGCGGGTGGGGCGACTGCTTTCGGTCACCGTTTCCCCCGCATCGGCGCACACTACCCGCACGCCTCGGCCCGACTTCGTAGTGTGCGCGCATGGAGATGTGGCAGAACCTCGGGTTCACCCCCGCCGACCGGCTGGTCGAGCTGGCGGTCGCGGCAGAGGAGGTGGGCTTCGACGGGGTGAGCCTGCCCGAGCACCTGGTGACCCCGACCACCATCACCACGCCGAATCCGTACGTGCCCGCGGGCGGCGCGGGGTATGCGCCCGAGACGCCCTTCGTCGACCCGTTCGTGGCGTTCGGCGCGATCGGTGCGCGAACCAGCTCGCTGCGGATGCTCGCCAATGTCTACGTGCTGCCGCTGCGGCCGTTGTTCGTCGCGGCGAAATCGGTGTCGAGCGCCGCGGTGATGACCGGCAACCGCATCGTGCTCGGGGTCGGCATCGGCTGGCTGCGCGAGGAGTTCGCGGCGGCCGGCGCGTCGTTCGACGATCGTGGCGCGCGCACCGATGACATGCTCACGCTGCTCGAACGGCTGCTGCGTGGCGAGCTCGTCGCGTCGAGCGGCCCGCACCACGACTTCGCCGAGGTGCGCATCACGCCGACCCCGACCGCGCCCGTGCCCGTGCTCGTCGGTGGCGCGAGCGCTCCGGCGTTGCGGCGGGCCGCTCGCTCCGATGGGTGGATCGGCGTCAACTACACCGAGGACGCGTTGTTGCCGATCCTCGCCCGGCTGCACGACGCTCGTACGGCGGCGGGCGACGCCGACCGTCCGTTCGCGGTGGTGGTGTCACGGCCGCCCGATCTCGACCGGGCCATGGCCGAGCGCTACGCCGCGGCCGGGGTGACCGCAATGGTGAACCGCCCCACGATCTTCGCCGTCGGCGAGCACGCGAGCATCGACGACCACAAGCGAGCGATGCGCGAGTTCGTCGAAGTGGTTCGCGGCGCCTGATCGTCAGGTCTGCAGGTCGAGCACCGCATCGGCCAACCAGGCGAGGTCGTCGTGGGTCGCGGTGGGCATGTCCTCGGTGGACGACGCGCCGGTGAGGCGCAGCACGAACTTGGTGATGCCCGCTTCGATGTGGCCCGACAGCAACGCACGGAGCTCGTCGCGGCCCACCGGGAGGAGCGCACGCGGGTCGGCATCGGGACGGCGGGCGCGCATGGCCTCGTAGGCACGCTCGTTCGGTTCGACACGGGCGTACGGGATGCTGAGCCCGAAGTGGTCAGCATCGATGTGGCGTCCGGCCCGTTCGGCCGACTCCTCGATGGCTCGACGCGCCTGACCCGCCGCCGCGGGTTCGAGCACGGCGCCGAGCCAGCCGTCGGCGAGGCGTCCGGCGCGTTCGAGCGCGACGGGCCCCATGCCTCCGAGCCATATCTCGAGCGGATCCTGGCGGGGGAGCGGTCGGACCTCGACCGACTCGTAGTGGTACAGACCGAACGCGCCCGTCACCGGTGCGCCCGACCACCACTCGCGCATGAGGCCGATGAACTCCTCGAGCAGCTTGCCGCGGTTGGCCTTGCCGACCCCGAGGGCGGCGCGCTCACCCGGCTGGTCGATGCCCGGAACGAGGCTCAGCAGCAGCCGGCCGTTGGACAACAGATCGAGTTGCGCGAGCTCCTTGGCGAGCAGCATCGGGTTGCGCCCCAGCGGCACGATGTTGGTGCCGAGCTTCAGCCGGGAGGTTCTCGCCGCGGCGTAGCTGAGCGCGACGAGCGGGTCGGTGGAAGCGCCCATGGGGATGTCGGACAACCACACGGTGTCGAAGCCGAACTTCTCGAGTCCTTCGATGAACGAGGTGAAGATGTCGGGGTCGAACGAGGTGAATGACGGTGCAACGGCGATGCGGACCTTCATGCGTGATCGAACCGGATCGGGGCCTGGGCGAAGCCGGCGATGGCCACGTTGGGCAGTCGGACCACCGGCCCGGCGAGCTCGAACGTGGTGAACCGGTCGAGCATCTCTTCGAGCAGCACGCGCACCTCGAGGCGGGCGAGCGCGGCGCCCAGGCAGAAGTGCGCGCCGAAGCCAAAGGCCAGCTGCGGGTTGGGTGATCGTGCGATGTCGAAGCAGTCGGCGGTGGGACCGAACACCTCGGCGTCGCGGTTGGCCGACGTGTAGCTGAGGAAGATCTTGTCGCCGCGGGCAACGGTGACGCCGCCGATGGACGTGTCGACGGCCGCGGTGCGAAAGAAGTGGGTGACCGCGCTCGTGTAACGGAGGATCTCCTCGACGGCCTTGTCGACGAGCGACCGATCGGCACGGAGGAGCGCCCACTGCTCGGGGTTCTCCGCGAACGCCACCAGGCCACCGGTGATTGTGTTGCGAGTGGTCTCGTTGCCGGCGATGAAGAGCTGCAGCAGGAACATCAGCAGTTCGCGGTCGGTGAGCGGTGTGCCGTCGGTGTCGCGGTGATCGGCGAGCATCGTGATGACGCCCGGTTTCGTGGTGCCACGATGGTCGGCGACCGCTTGCAACAAGAACTGGCGCATGTGATCGACGACGGCGCGGTCCTCGTCGGTGACGTTGGGGTTGTTGGTGCGGACCGCGGCATCCATCCAGTGCCCGTACTCGTGCCAATCGTCGATGGGCAGGCCGAGCAGTTCGGCGAGCACGATCAACGGGTAGGGCACCGACAGCTCGGACACCGTCTCGATGGGGGAGTCAGGGTCGAACGCGTCGAGCAACGCGACTGCACGGGCCCGGACGAGCGGGGCGAGCGCACGGATCTTGGTGGGCGTGAACGCGTCCCACAACGTGCGGCGGTAGTGCGTGTGGATCGGCGGGTCGCACGACAGCAACGACCCGGGTACGGGCAGCGGTTCGGGAACGAAGTGCGCCAAGTTGACGCCGTAGCCCGACACGAACCGGTCGTTGTCGCGCGACACCTCGTACACGTCGCGGTGGCGTGTCACCGCCCAGAAACCGAAGCGACGGTCGCGCACCACCGGGGCCTCGGCCCGCAGGCGAGCGAGCGCCGGGTGCGGATCGCCCGCATAGAACTGCTCATGGAGCAACAACTCGGTGAGCTCGCTGACGTCGGTCGTTGCCATGTTCACCCGGTCAGCCTCGCGCGCCGACGACACCCGCGCCTACGCTTCGCCCGGACGCGGCGGGGGAGGTCAACGATGGGGATGCTCGACGGCAAGACGGTGATCGTCACCGGCGGGGCGCAGGGCATGGGCCGCCGCCACGTCGAACGCTGCGTCTCCGAAGGCGCGTCCGTCGTCGCGACCGACCTGCAGGCCGCGGCGGGCGAGGCCGTGGTCGCGGCCCTCGGTGACCGCGCGACGTTCGTGCAGCACGACGTCACCGACCCCGAAGGGTGGGACGACGTCGTCGCCGCTGCGCTCGCGTTCGGGAACGGATTGCACGGGCTCGTGAACAACGCGGCGGTGTACTCGGGCACCAAGCCCATCGGCGAAGAGTCGTTCGAGACGTTCGAGCGGACGTTGCGGGTCAACGTGCACGGCACGTGGTGGGGCATCACCAAGGTGCTCGAACCGATGCGCGCCACGGGTGGCGGCTCCATCGTCAACATCTCGTCCATCGCGGGCACCACCGGCATGCCCGGCTTCAGCAGCTACGGCACCTCGAAGTGGGCCGTGCGCGGCCTCACCAAGATCTGTGCGGCCGACCTCGGGCCGTCGGGCATCCGCGTGAACTCGGTGCACCCGGGCGGCATCGCCGAGACGGGCATGTACTCCACGCCGGGCACCGACGAAGAGCGCCAGCAGCGGTTCAGCGCCGTGCCGCTGCGGCGCGCCGGCTCGGTCGACGACGTGTCGTCGTTGGTGCTGTTCCTGCTGTCGGATTCCTCCGCGTACATCACCGGCATCGAGCACGTGATCGACGGTGGTTCGTCGCTGTCGTAGCGGCCCCGACGATGCCCGACGACCCGGCCCTCCGCGATGACGCCGCGTTCCTGAGCGAGGCCCGGGCGTTCCTCGCCGCGCACGCATCGTTGCGCCAGGGCGAGTCCGACTGGTCGAACGGACCGCGCTCGCACACCCCCGAGGCACAACGCGAGTTCTTCGATCGTTGTCGTTCGTGGCAGGCCACGTTGTTCGACAACGGGTTCGCGGCGATCTCCTGGCCGAAGGCGTTCGGTGGGCGCGGCGGTACCGCGTGGCAATCGATCTTGTTCGAACAGGAGCAGGCCCGTTACGACGCGACGCCCGGGTTCATCGCGGCCACGATCGGCATGGTCGGCACGATGCTGCTGGCCCACGGCACCGACGAGCAGAAGCAGCGGTACCTCCCGCCGCTTCTGCGTGCCGACGAGACCTGGTGCCAGCTCTTCAGCGAGCCCGACGCGGGCAGCGACCTCGCCAACGTGAGCACGCGTGCGGTGCTCGACGGCGACCACTTCGTGGTCACGGGCCAGAAGGTGTGGACCTCGTACGCGCAGTACTGCGAGCGGGCGATCCTGCTGGCGCGGACCGACCCGGCGGCCCCCAAGCACAAGGGCATCACCGCGATGATCGTGGACTTCACCTCGCCGGGCATCACCGTTCGTCCGCTGCAGCTGATCACCGGGCACTCGCACTTCAACGAGGTGTTCCTCGACGAGGTGCGTGTCCCCGTGGCCGACGTGGTCGGCGTGGTCGACGGCGGTTGGGGCGTGGCCCGGTCGGTGCTGTCGAGCGAGGCCACGCAGGTGGGCACCACCGCCGACTCCGGTGACGCCGCCGCGCTGATCGAGCTCGCGCGTGAGCTCGGTGCCGCCGGCGATGTCCGAGTTCGCCAAGAGCTCAGCCGCGCGTTCACCAACGAGCGACTCGTCCGCTGGCTCAACGAGCGGGTCCTCGACGCGGTGCGGCGAGGTGTGCGCCCTGAGGTCGACCCGTCGGTGCTGAAAGTGTTCTGGTCCGAGGCAAAGGTGCACAAGGACCTGGTCGCGGTGTCCATCCTCGGCCCCGCAGGCACCTTGTACGGCGCCGACGCACCGCGTGGCGGGTACTGGAACACCCAGGTGCTGAATCGCTACTGGGCCACCGTCGGCGGCGGCACCAGCGAGGTGCACCGAAACATGATCGCCGAGCGGGTGCTGGGTCTGCCGCGGTAGGGCGCACTCGATCGCCGATCTGATCCATACTCGGTTCTCCGGTTTCGACGGGGAGATGCACGTGCACGACATCGCGATTCGGGGTGGGCTGGTCGTCGACGGGACAGGTGCACCCGCGAGGCGGGCCGACATCGGCATCACCGGCGGGCGGATCACCGCCATCGGCGAGGTGGGCGTGGCCACGCGCACCGTCGACGTCGACGGGCAGGTCGTGGCACCTGGGTTCGTCGATGTGCACACCCACATCGACGCCCAGGTGTGCTGGGACACCACGCTCAGCCCGAGCTCGCTGCACGGTGTCACCACGATGCTCGCCGGCAACTGCGGGTTCACGCTCCAGCCGATCAACCCACGCGAGGTCGACTACCTCGTGAGGATGCTCGCGATCGTCGAGGGCATGCCGCTCGAGGCGTTGCAGGCCGGCGTGCCGTGCGACTGGACGTCCACCGGCGAGTACCTCGACCGCATCGACGGCTCGCTCGCCGTGAACGCCGGCTTCATGGTCGGCCACTCGGCGCTGCGTCGAGTCGTCATGCAGGAGGACGCCACCAAACGCGAGGCCACGCCGGCCGAGCTCGCGACCATGGTGCAACTGCTGCGTGAAGGGCTGGCCTCGGGCGGCCTCGGGTTCTCGTCGTCATGGGGCGTCGCGCACACCGATGCCTCGGGCGACCCGGTGCCGTCGCGGTTCGCGCCGGTGCACGAGCTCGTGACGCTCGCCGCGCAGTGCCGCGACTTTCCTGGCACGTCGCTCGAGTTCCTGCCCAAGCTCGTCGACCGATTCGTCCTCGAGCAGGCCGACCTGCTGGCCGACATGTCGGCGGGCGCGCAGCGCCCCCTCAACTGGAACGTGTTGCGCATCGCCGATGACCTCGAAGGCGCCACCGAGGCCATGCGCCAGGGCGACCACGCCCGGGCCAAGGGCGGCAAGGTCGTGGGCCTGAACATGCCCATCCCGTCGCGTGCGCGGTTCTCGTTCCTCAGCGGGTTCGTGCTGGGCGCCCTCCCCGACTGGGGCGACGTGATCGGTCTGCCGGTCGACCAGCGGCTCGTCGCGCTGCGCGACCCGGCCGTGCGTCGTCGCCTCGAGAGCACCATCCCGCGCGCCGCGCAGTCCATGCAGGAGATCGCGCAGTTCGACAAGCGGGTCATCACCGAGACCTTCACGCCGCAGACCCAGAAGTACCAGGGCCGCGTGGTCGCCGACATCGCGCGCGACGAAGGCAAGTCATCGTTCGACGCGTTGCTCGACATCGTGTGCGAAGACTCGCTTCGCACCATGTTCACACGCCTGCCGAGCGCGCCGTCGGCCGACGATTGGAAGGCCATCGTCGACGCGTGCCGCACCGGCCGCACCATCATCGGCGCGAGCGATGCCGGTGCCCATCTCGACTTCACTGCGTACTTCGACTATCCGGTGTACGTGCTCGAGCAGGCGGTGCGCCGCCACGGCGTCGTGGGCCTCGAGGAAGCCGTGCAGATGCTCACGTCGATCCCGGCCGATCTCTACGGGCTGCGCGACCGGGGCCGCCTGGTCGAAGGCGCGTGGGCCGACGTGGTCGTGTTCGACCCCGACACGGTTGCCTCGGGCACCATCGCCACGCGCTTCGACCTGCCCGCCGGCGCCGGCCGCCTCTACGCCGAGCCCGTGGGTGTGTCGCACGTGCTCGTCAACGGCGCGCCCATCGTGTCGGACGGGACCTACACCGACGAGCGCCCGGGCGCGTTGCTGCGCGCCGGCCGCGACACCGCGACCCCATCACTCGACTGAACCACTGCGTCAGAACCGCCGCGACCGAACCGCGGCGTCAGCCGGTGTACTGCAGACCGTCGACACCGATGACGGGTGATGCGCCGATGGTGCAGCGACGCACGAGGCGATGCGCCGGGAAGTGATCGCCCGTAGCGCGGTGGTTGGTGCAACGCTCGTCCCATATGGCGAGGTCGTGGCGCTGCCACTTCCAACGACACTGCACGTTCGGGTCTTCGACGGTGCGGCGCAGCACCGGGATGATCGCATCGGACTCTTCGGTGCTCATGCCGACGATGCCCTTGATGTAGGCGCCGCAGAGGAAGAGGGCGCGTCGACCGGTGTCCGGGTGGACCCGCACGATGGGCTGGTGCCACCCCGAGAACTCGGCCTCGACCTTGTCGAAGACCTCCGCGCCGAACTGCATCGTGATCTTGCGGCGCATGTCGTCGCCCGGGTGCACGTCGAACATCAGCGGCGCGACATGCGCCGCAAGATCACGATGCAGTTCGGCGCGGAGGTCTTCGACAAGGTCGAG
>JBKJKR010000416.1:0-3438 GCA_046597135.1 Acidimicrobiales bacterium
GGCGAGCTCGCCCGGTGCCGACATGTCGACGTACACGCCGGAGGTGCCGGCGACGTAGCGGAAGACCGGTCCGTCGTGCACGACGCACATGAGCCCGCTGAGGCACGCCTCGGCGACCGCACGACCGAATCCCTCGGTGGTCGACGCCAACGTGAACACGTCAGCGGCGCGCAACCATCGGGGCACCTCGTCCGGCGACACGGAGCGAATCGTCACGCCGTCGCCGAGCAGGTCGCGGGCCAGGCGTTCGAGTGACTCGGTCCCCTCCTCGCGGTGACCGACCAACGCGACGTACGGGCGAGGTTCGGGCATCGACGCGACCTCGCGGATCACGTGATCGAGACGTTTGTGCCACGAGTTGAGCGCGGCAACAGAGACGATCACGGCGCGGTCGCTCGGCAGGCCCAACGCGCGTCTGTCGTCATCGCCGCTATCGGCGTGGGGCGCGAACGCCGCGGCATCGACCGCGCATGGTACGACGCACATGCGGCCCGGTGGTTCCCCGGCGTCGAGGCCCACCTGATGTTGGACCGGCGTGAGCTGCATGATGCGATCGGCGTAACGGAACGGGCCGCGGCGCGGCGCGCCGTTCACAAGCGCGATGGCGAAGCGGCCGCCGAACACGCGACGTAGCGCGTGCAGCGCGAGGGCAACGCCATGGTCGCTCAGCACGACCACGTCCTGGCTGCGCACCTGTCGGTACAGCGGCAGCGCGAACGTGGCTTGCTCTACCAGGTAGTCGCCCATGCGGTGGGGGATCAGCCGACCGATGGCCTGCGCGACGCGACCGGAGCGGGGTAAGCACCACGCGACGCGTTCGCGGTGGTCGCGGCGGTGCGCGATGCCGCTGCCCTTGACGAGTGTGACGTCGAGCCCGCTGCGGGTCGCGAGCGCGGCCGCCGTCTGTTGGGCGTGCGTCTCATAGCCCCGCTCGACGTGGTCGAGGCCCGGGCACGCCACGGCGACGCGCAGCCGGGGCGGGCGTTCGTCCATGGTGTCCCTATCGGCTCCGGCCGGCATCGTGTGAGCACGCCGCCGTGCCATCGAGTCGCGCCGCGGGACTCAGGTGATGTCGAGCATGCGCTGAAGGGCGACGCGGGCCCACTGGGACGTCTCGGCGTCGACCGAGATCTTGTTGACGACCTTGCCCTCGACGAGCTTGTCCATGACCCACGCCAGATGCGGCAGGTCGATGCGAAACATCGTGGAGCACGGGCACACCAACGGGTCGAGCGAGACGACCTTCTTGGTGGGGTTGTCGGCTGCGAGCCGGTGCACGAGGTGCACCTCGGTGCCGATGCCGATGACCGTGCCGTCGGGTGCGTTCTCGACGGCGCGGATGATGAAGTCGGTTGAGCCGACCTGATCGGCCAGCATCACGGTCTCGCGCGCGCACTCGGGGTGCACGACCACGAGCCCGTCGGGGTAGGTGGCGCGGAAGTCGGCGATGTGCTGCGGCTGGAACCGCTGGTGCACCGAGCAGTGGCCCTTCCACAGGAGGAAGGTCGAGTCCTTGCAGTCGGCTTCGGTGAGCCCGCCGAGGTCCTTGCGCGGGTTCCACACTCGCATGTCGGTGGCGTCGTAGCCGAGCGCGAAGCCGGTGTTGCGCCCGAGGTGCTGGTCGGGGAAGAACAGCAGCTTGTCGCCGCGACCACCGGGCGCCTTCGGCTCGCCGATGCCGAGCGCCCACTCGATCACCGCGCGGGCATTGGTGGAGGTGCACACCGCCCCGCCGTTGCGCCCCACGAACGCCTTGAGCGCCGCGGACGAGTTCATGTAGGTGATGGGGATCAGCCGGTCGATGTCGACGACGCGGCCGAGCTCTTCCCAGGCCTGTTCGACCTCGTCGATGTCGGCCATGTCGGCCATGGAGCAGCCGGCGTTGAGATCGGGGAGGATCACCTGCTGATGGAGGCCGGTGAGCACGTCGGCCGATTCGGCCATGAAGTGCACGCCGCAAAAGACGATGTACTCGGCCTGCGAGCGCTCCTGGGCGAGCACGCTCAGGCGGTAGCTGTCGCCGCGGGCGTCGGCGAACCGGATGACCTCGTCGCGCTGGTAGTGGTGCCCGAGGATGAACACACGCTCGCCGAGCTGGGCTTTGGCCGCGGCGACGCGGACCGCATTCTCGTCGTCGGATGCGTCGGTGTAGCGCTCAGGGAGCGGCAGCTGAAGTCGCAGCATCGGTTTTCGGGCCCCTTCGGTTTTCAAAGGTTCCGCTGATGACCGGTGGGGGCAGCCAGGACGCCTCGCCACGGGGTTGTCGGTCACGGAACCGAAAGTTTTCAGCCGGAATCCTGGCCGGCTGTTCGAAGGACTATAGCAACGCCCACCCGACGCGTATTCCTCAGCTCAGGCGATGATGGGGGCGTGTTGGAACGACCGCCCGCTGGAACCATCCCCGATGCCCCCGGCTCGTACCAGTTCAAGGGCAGCGACGGCCGTGTCCTGTACGTCGGCAAGGCCAAGTCGCTGCGCCAGCGCCTGTCGAACTACTTCCAGAACCCGGCCTACCTGCCGCCGCGCACCGCGCAGATGGTGGCCACCGCCACCAGCGTCGAGTGGATCCAGGTCGGCAACGAGCTGGAAGCGCTCATGCTCGAGTACTCGCTCATCAAGCAGCACCGACCGCGCTTCAACATCCGCCTGGTCGACGACAAGAGCTACCCGTTCCTGGCGGTCACGATGTCCGACGAATGGCCACGCGCATTGGTCATGCGCGGCGCCAAGAAGAAGGGCGTCCGCTACTTCGGTCCGTTCGGCCATGCGTACGCGATCCGCGAGACGCTCGACCTGTTGCTGCGTACGTTCCCGATTCGGACCTGCTCGGACAACAAGCTGGAGCGTCACAAGCGGCTGGGTAAGCCGTGCCTGCTTTTTCACATCGAGAAGTGTTCGGGGCCATGCGTCGGCGAAATCGAACCCGACGCCTACGCCCGACTTGTTCGCGACCTCAACCAGTTCCTCGACGGCGATACGGCCGAGGTGGTGCGACGGCTCGAGCACGAGATGAAGACTGCGGCGAACGAACTTGAATACGAGCGCGCCGCCCGAGTGCGCGATCGGCTCGCGGCGGTACGCAAGGCGATCGAAAAGCAGCAAGTCGTCACCGCCAAGCCCGAGGACTTCGACGTGATCGGGCTGGCCGAAGACGAACTCGAAGCCGCCGTGCAGGTGTTCTTCGTGCGCCGCGGCCGCGTGGTGGGGCGCAAGGGAATGATCGTCGACAAGGTCGAGGATCTGTCGCCCGGTGCGCTGATCGGTCGCGTCCTCGAACAGCTCTACATGGACCCCCCACCCATGGGCGTGCCCCGCGAGGTCCTCGTACCCACGTTGCCCGAGGACGAGGACCTCTACGAGGAGTGGTTGCGTTTCGAGCGCACCGGCCCGGTCACGATCCGGGTGCCGCAGCGAGGGGACAAGCGGGCGCTGCAGGCC
>JBKJKR010000030.1:0-2949 GCA_046597135.1 Acidimicrobiales bacterium
GCGCTCGACCTCATCGCCGACAAGGACTGGGAGGCGGCGCACGGATTCGAGCTCACCGACGAGATCATCGTGACCATCGCCGCGCAGGCCGCGCTGCTCGTGCTCGAGCTGCCGGCCGACTCGTTCCGCAACGTCGGCACGATCCTCGTGCAACCCGCTGCGGTCCGGCTCGAAAGGGCGCACCGCACGTCGAACGGCATGGTGTCCGACGATCGCATGCTCGTCGACGGGCAGGCGTTCTTCGGCGGGCCGGTGATGATCGCCTGGGAGGCCGCCCGGTTCGAGGCCCGCCACGCCGGCCGCGGCACCAACGTGGTGCTCCACGAGTTCGCTCACAAGCTCGACATGCTCGACGGCACGCTCGACGGCACGCCGCCGCTGGCCGACGAGGCGCAGCGCGATCGGTGGATCGAGGTGTGCACCCGCGTGTACCGCGCGGTCGAGATCGGCGAGGGAGGCGAAGCTCTCCGCTCGTACGCCGGCATCGACGCGGGCGAGTTCTTCGCCGTCGCCACCGAGGTCTTCTTCGATCGCCCGAACCTGCTGCGCGACGAACACCCCGATCTCTACGAGTGCCTCCAGGAGTTCTACGGCCAGGACCCCGCAACCCGCACCGAGGCCTAGGGGACGCATGCATGTGGCATGCACTCCACTGTTCGTCAACTGACCCTGGACTTGTCCGGGCCCGACCGTAGACTCGACGCCATGACTTCCGTTCGCACTGGCGCATTCCATCGTTCCTACGAGGAGTACTGCGAAGCGATCTTCGAGCTGAACGAGGACGAGCTCGACGTCATCCAGGCGCGCATCGCCGAGCGTCTCCAGGTCTCCCGACCGTCGGTCTCCGAGATGATCCGCCGCCTCGAATCCGAAGGCCTCGTCGACATCGGTGCGTACATCACGCTCACCGAAAAGGGCCGCTCCCTGGCCGAGAGCGTCGTGCGGCGCCACCGCCTCGCCGAGCGCTTCCTCACCGACGTGCTCGATCTGTCGTGGTCCGATGCGCACGTCGAAGCCGGCAAGTGGGAGCACGTGATCTCCCCGGTCGTCGAAGCCGCCATGACCCGCATGCTCGGCGAGCCCACCACCTGCCCGCACGGCAACCCCATCCCGGGCAGCGACTACCACGCCGAGAACACCCGCCAGCTCAACTCGGTCACGGTGGGACGCGAGTTCACGATCACCCGCATCCCCGAGGAGCTCGAGTTCGCCGTCGGCATGCTCGACTACCTCGAGAGCGTCGAGGTCCTGCCCGGTCGCACCGGCGTCGTGACATCGGCCGTACCGCACGGCGACATGCACGTCGAGATCAACGGACGCGACGTCCAGATCGACGCGTTCACCTCCGAGCGCCTGCTCGTCACCGTCGCCGACTGAGTCGGCTCACGCCACCGCCGTTTCGTCGCGCGCGGCCACCCCATGTCCGAACCCTCGCCGAACCCTCCGTCCCCCGGCGCCTCCGACCACGTCTCGGAACGCTCGTTGGCCTTCACGCTCACGGGCCCCGACCGCCCCGGCGTGACCTCGACGTTGTTCGCGGCACTGGCCGCGTACCGCGTCACCGTCGCCGACCTCGAACAGGTCGTGCTCAACGGTCGCCTCACGCTCGGCGTGCTCCTGGTCGGTGCTGCGCCGAACTCGACCGTGTTGCACTCGCCCGAGCTGCGCGCCGGAGTGGAGCTCGTCGCGGCGGCCCTCGGACTCGACGTGCAGACCGAGGTCGGGTCGTCGAGCACCGTGCGGCGCCGGGGCCGCCTGCACGTCTCGGTGCTCGGTGCCCCACTGCGCCCGCGCGCCATAGCGGGCATCGCCGATTGCATCGCGGCGGCCGGTGCCAACATCGACCGCATCGAGCGGCTGGCCGCGTACCCCGTCACGTGCGTCGAGCTGGTCGTGTCGGGTGCTGACCCCCAACAGCTGCGCGCGTCGCTCTCCGTCGTGGCCACCGATCTGCAGGTCGACGTCGCGGTGCAGCCGGCCGGTCTCGCCCGCCGCGCCAAGCGACTCGTGGTCATGGACGTCGACTCGACCCTCATCCAGGACGAGGTGATCGAGCTCCTCGCGGCGCATGCGGGTCACCTCGATGAAGTCGCCCGCATCACCGACGCCGCGATGCGCGGCGAGATCGACTTCGCCACCTCGTTGCACCGTCGGGTCGCGCTGCTCGCCGGGCTTCCCGAAGAGGTCTTCGACAAGGTCGCCTCGGAGATCGTGTTCACGCCCGGCGCGCGGACGCTCGTGCGCACCCTCAAGCGGGTCGGCTATCAGGTGGCCATCGTGAGCGGTGGCTTCACGCAGATCACCGATCGCCTCGTCGCCGAGCTCGGCATCGACCACGCGGCGGCCAACACACTCGATGTGGTCGATGGGTACCTCACCGGCCGCGTCGTCGGCGAGATCATCGACCGTCCGGGCAAGGCCCGCGCGCTGCAGCGCTTCGCGACGATTGCCGGGGTGCCGCTCAGTCAAACCGTCGCGGTGGGCGACGGCGCGAACGACCTCGACATGCTCGCACTCGCCGGGCTCGGGGTCGCGTTCAACGCCAAGCAGGTGGTGCGCGACGCAGCCGACGCGGCCCTCAACGTGCCGTATCTCGACTCGCTGCTCTACCTACTGGGCATCGCTCGCGAGGACGTGGAAGCCGCAGACGCGCTCGATGCCTCCGCGGCCGACTGAGGCGCGCTACTCGAGCAGGACGTCGGGCAGTGGCTCGGCGTGCACGACTCGCAGGCGCTTGGTGGCCCGGGTGAGCGCCACGTACAGCGCACGCATCCCTTGGGCCTCTTCGCCCACGATGCGAGCCGGTTCGACCACGATGGCCGCGTCGACCTCGAGGCCCTTGACCATGCCCACCGGCACGAGAGTCAGCTGTTGATCGAGCCCGCGGCGGTTGGCCCGGCCGAACGGCACGCCCGCGTCGGTGAAGGCCTGGGCGAGCGCCGGGCCGAG
>JBKJKR010000333.1:0-2861 GCA_046597135.1 Acidimicrobiales bacterium
CCGCCACCTGGCAGCGCGCGCTGAGCGACCTCGGCTTCACCGTGCGGACGGTAGCGGCTGAGGGTCCGGTCGACGTGATCGTGCCCGGTCTCGCGATCGGCGCGGACGCAACGCCGCCCATCGCGAGCGAGTTGTCCCGCGCGTTCGACGGGTGCCGCCTGGTGATCGTCGAGAACCTGTTGTCGATCCCGATGAACCTGCCCGCGTCGCGAGAGCTGGCTGCGTCGCTCGCGGGGCGCCCGGCCATCCTGCACCACCACGACCCGCCATGGCAGCGCGAGCGCTACGCACACATCACCGAGCTCCCGCCCGACGATCGTGCGTGGGCGCACGTCACGATCAACGAGCTCACCCGCCGCGAGATGGCCACCCGAGGCATCACGGCGACCACGATCTACAACGCGTTCGACACCGACGAGGCCCCGGGCGAGCGCGAGGCCACGCGTCGGGCGCTCGGCTTCTCGCCCGATGAACGCGTCGTGGTGCACCCCGTCCGGGCCATCGCACGCAAGAACATCGCGGCCGCGGTCCACCTCGCGGAGGCGCTCGATGCCACGTACTGGCTGTCGGGCCCGGCCGAAGAGGGCTACGGCGACGAGTTGGCGCGCATCCTCGGCAGCGCCGGCACCCGGGTCGTGCACCAGCCGTGCGTCTCCCGCGCCGACCTGTACGCGGCCGCCGATCTCGTCGCGTTCCCTTCGACGTGGGAAGGGTTCGGCAACCCACCGATCGAGGCGGCGATCCACCGACGTCCTGCCGCGGTGAGCGACTACCCGGTCGCGGCCGAGCTGCGCGGCATGGGCTTCCGCTGGTTCCGTCCCGCCGAGGTCCGCGCAATGCGAGACTGGCTCGCCGCGCCCGACCCCAGACTGCTCGACCACAACGCGGCCATCGCCCGTGCGCACCTCTCGTATCCGCGCATGGTCGCTCGCCTGCGCGCCCTACTACTTCGACAAGGATGGCTCCCGTGACCGAAACCGACCCGGTGCGCGTTCGCCGGCGCCAGATCGAACGGCTCGTCGTCGGCGGGAAGCGGATCGGCTATGGGCTGTACGGCATCGCGATCGTGGGGTTCTTCGTGGCGCTCATCACCGGTTTCCGCTCGGCGTGGGTGACGCTCATCATCACCTGCCTGGTGATCGGGTCGTTCTTCTTGGCCCCGGCCATCGTCGCCGGGTACGCGGTCAAAGCCGCCGAGCGTGAAGACCGCGAGGCGGGTCGCTGACCTGCGTCGAGATCGGAGCTGGTGCTCGTAGCCTGCTTCGCACGGCACCGATCACGGCACTCTCACCAACCTCGACGGAGAAGATGGCATGAGCATTCGGCTCTCCGCGCCCGAGCGGCGCAAGCAGCTGCTCTCGGTGGCCGTCGAGGAGTTCGGTGTCCAGGGCTATCACATCACCACCATGAACCGGCTCGCCGAGGCGGCCGGTGTCACCAAGCCGGTGCTGTACCAGCACTTCCCGTCCAAGCGCGACCTGTACCTCGCGGTGCTCGACGACGTGGGTGAGCGCCTGCGGGGTGCCATCAGCGCGGCCGCTGCGCTCGCGACCACCGCGCACGAACAGGTCGAAGCAGGCTTCGGCGCCTACTTCGGCTTCTTCGCCGATGAGCCCGCCGCGTTCCAGGTGCTCTTCGGCGACGCGGCCCGCACCGACGACGAGTTCTCCGCGGTGTCGCACCGCGTCGAGGTCGAACTGGCCGACACCATCGCCGACCTCATCACCATCGGCGCCGACGCCGACGATCGCCGGCTGCTGGCGTTCGGCATCGTCGGCCTGGCGGAAGGCTCGAGTCGCTACTGGGTGGCCCGTGGCCTCGACATCGACCCCGAGCGCTTGGCCACCCGCATGGCCGACCTCGTCTGGTACGGCCTCCGGGGCTCGCCCAAGCACTGAACCGGGCCGCGCCGCGAACCGGCCGGCGCGGACGATCAGCCGAGGTCGACCGGACTGATGTCGATCGGCTCGACCGGCAACTCACCGCGCACGATGGGCGGCAGGAACTCGCGCAGGCGGGTGGGCAACACCGCTTCGGTGCTCGCGAGCAGCTCGTCGAGCGTCCACCAGCGCGCACCGCGGAACGCGGCCGCTTCGAGGAACTCCAGATGGCGCGGCGCATACGACCCGCCGTCGCACCACGCGACGTGGATGCGCTCGTGCGAGTCGAAGTGCAGCCCGCCGAAGTCGAACTCGACGTGCTGGACCCAGATGCACGGGCCCATGTCGACGTCCTCGATCCCGGTCTCTTCGACCAGCTCGCGTCGACATGCGTCCTCGCTCGACTCGCCGACGTCGATACCGCCCCCGGGGATCTCCCACCACGGAGGCTTGCGATGATCCGCAGGGTCCTCGGCATTCACGAGGAAGATCCGGCCGGCACGATCGAGCAGCACGACGCGCGCCGCAGGTCGGCGCAAGGTGAACACCATGCCCGCAGACTACCCGGGCGGGTCCGGCCCGCTCGTTTGGTGAAATTGCCGCTCCGTGGCGCGAAATCACCCAACAAGCAGCGCTCACGGCGTGGCAAAATGTCGGGATGCGCTGAACACCGCTGCCCCGGAGACGGGGGTGACTCTCGTCCGACGATCTTCTCGAGGTTCACGGTGTCTGCTCGTTCAGGTTCGCGTACCCGCCACGTGTCGCTCCACGCCCACGCGCTGAAGCTGTCCTTCGGCCGCGAACCGATCCTCGACGGCATCGACCTCTCGGTCGCGTCGGGATGGCGGGTCGGCCTCGTCGGCCCGAGCAGTGTGGACTTTCCGACACCGTTCGGGCCGACGAGGCCGACCCGCCATCCCGACGCGACCGAGAGGTCGATGCCGTCGAGGATCGGTTCGCGGCCGAAGGACAGCTTCAGGC